>CAZAMD010000044.1:0-16399 GCA_964486485.1 uncultured Roseburia sp.
TGGCATAGAGCGGAGATGCCATGGCATAGAGCGAAGATGCCATGGCATAGAGCGAAGATGCCTGGCATGCCGTCTGCTTGTACTTCGGGAAAAGCTCAAAAAAGAAAGGATCGTTTTATTTATGGAAGAAAAGACAACCATGGAAATTACGAATGATAGATTGGAACAGGCCATTAAGGGATATTTGGCGGATCGTACAAAGGAGAGGCTGACCGAAGTGCTCAACTTGCTCCGCCCGACCATGCTGCTGGTACCCGCGATGCTGAAAGCGCCGGATCAGCCGATTCCCTGCTTTTTAAAAACAAATCAGGATGAGCAGTTTCTGGCGGTCTACACGTCAAAAGAGCAGATTCCCGAGGAGCCGAAAAGCCAGGCGATTTTGCGGATGCCGTTTCCGGCGTGCAATAACGTAGTAGTCCAGCCGGACTTGAACTTAGCCGGCATGGTGATCAATCCCTTTTCTGATAATCTGGTGCTAAAGGCAGATCTTGTCCGCAGACTCCATGAGGCGGATCAGAAAGCCGCGCAGATGAAAAAAGTCAAGATGACTCCGGCGCAGTACCATGTATTTGTAAAGGGGCAGGTAGAATACCATCTTTTGCCCAAACGGCTATTTGCCGAGAAAGAAGCATTGATCGAGAAAATCTGTGCGGAAAAAGAAACGCTCATCGATCAGATATTTGCGGAGGCTTACAAAGATCCGAAGCTGTATCCCTATTCCGAAAAGGATTATTCCATCATGGCATTGGAGATAGCGGAGGACCTGACGCTGATCCGCATCGAACTGCCGGAGAAAGATATGGCAGCCCCCCTCTGTTATCGTATTTACATGACGTTTGATCCCGTGGCAAAAGAGGCAAGGTATTACACCATAGAGATGAGCGATCAGAAGAATATCCGCGTATTGGGAGAGGTTTTGGAGAACGGCACGCATCTGAACAGGGGAGAGGCTCCGGTGGAGGGAGCCGAGCTTCAAAGGATCATAGATTTAGCCAGGAAGGAGGGAGAAGGCCTCACAAGTTAAGGCGTAAAGGCAGTCCCGCTTCATTTATGGATGAAAAATAATGTCAGCGTATTGCCCCTGCACCACCTTCCGCAGATCATTGGGGTCTAAGGCGATGGTGATGCCGATACGGCCGCCGCTGATGTAGATTTTATCATAGGAGGCTGCGGAGGCATGGATGACAGTGGGAAACTGTTTTTTCATGCCGATGGGAGAGCGGGCGCCCCGGTTTTTTCAGCGGTATGCAGGCCGTCGGTAAATGTATCACATTCATACCGGATGATTTCGTAAGATATGTGATTGCGGTCTAAAATGCGCATGGCATTCGTTTTGGTTTCTTTTCCCATATACCGTCCCTCCATAATATAAAAACGCGTAGATGTCCGTAGATGCCATCAGTTTAAGCACAGGGACGGAAGATGTCAAGGAGGGCGGTGGCGGCCGGCCCGATTGAGACGGCAGGAATCGGAGAAAAAAGCGCGGGATCGCGAACGGCGCGGCAAAGCGGCAGCTTTTTTGCTTTTAAAATAAGGTTTTGCTGGAAATCAGAAAAAATGATTTCTGAAAATAAAGATGGAAATGAAAGAACGAGGTGGCTTATGAGAGAATTTCTTAAAAGAGTAAAGGCGAGCGTTATCCTTGGGGCGCTGCTGTGCGTGGCGCTCGGAGCCGTGCTGCTGATTTGGCCGAAAGAAACAATCGATGTATTTTGCAAGGTGCTGGCCATCGGATTGGTGGCTATGGGCCTCACAAACTTAGTGACCTATTTTATGGACAGGGCAGAACGCGTGTTTTCCGGGATCCTGGGACTGATCGTCCTGCTGGTGGGCATTTGGGTTTTTATCAAGCCGGACCGGGTGGAAGGGCTCATTCCCATTGTGATCGGGGCGATCCTCGCCATTCACGGCATCCAGGACATCAAGCTTGCCATGGAAACAAAGCGGAACGGGTATGAAAACTGGTGGTCCATACTGCTGATCGCGGCCATCAGCCTGATTCTTGGCATCGTCTGCATCATAAACGCCATTGGCGTGATCGTCCTGGCGATGCAGTTTATAGGAATAGCCTTGATTTATGATGGCATTTCTGACCTATGGGTGGTGGCAAAGGCCCTGCAGGCGGAAAGAGCCATGCGCCAAGAGGAGAAGGCTCTGGAGGCAGAGTATAAAGAAGTGGACGAGGAGACGCAGCAATAGCCGCTTTCTTTATACGGTGATCATGCCTTTTTGGACCAATTCAACAAATTTGTCTACCATTACCGGATCAAACTGCTTTCCTTTGTTTTTTATCAGTTCGCTTACCGCGTAGGAAACGGGCAGCGGCTGCTTATAGACGCGTCTGGCAGTCATGGCGTCGAAGCAGTCCACAATGGCCAGGATGCGCGCCAGATAAGGAATGTTTTCACCGGAGAGGCCTTTGGGATAGCCTTTTCCGTCATAGCGTTCATGGTGGCCCAATACGGCGGGAATGACATAATCCATATCCGGCAGATGGCGGATGATCTTGGTGGAATTTTCCACATGGGTCTTCATGATGTCATATTCTTCCGGCGTAAGGTTGCTGTGTTTTTTCAGGATATGCTCCGGGATGCTGATTTTCCCGATATCGTGCAAAAGCGCGGCATAGCGGAGGATCTCGAGGGAATCTTGGCTTACGCCGAGCGCCTCCCCTAAGATAACGGCATATTTTGACACATTCATGGAATGGATAAAGGTAAAGTTATCCTTGGCGTCAATGGCGGCGGCGAGGGCGTAAACCGTGGGAGCGATCCTGTCGTAGGCGGCATGGATGCTGACGTTTTTAGGCGGCGTCTGAATGCCGCTGTGATAAACGGTGAGCATTCCTTTGCCCGTTTGCTTTCCGTAAGAAATCGCCTGCATGGCATCCTGGATAAGCGCCATGGCGTTCGGAGATATCTGCGGGTAGGCGGAAATGCCGCAGGAGATGGTAAGGCTCCAGACGGTGTCGGCGGTATTGTCGGCGGCAATCCTTTTGGTGATGCGGCGGACAAGGGAAGCGGCGGCCTCGGTATCGCAGCCGTCGGCAGTGATCAGGAATTCATCAGAGCCATAGCGGAACCCCATATCGCTTGGGCCTATCTCCTGGAGGATGCCATGGGCGCATAGGCGGACGAGATTATCCGCCTCCACAGCCCCGTAGAGTTCATTATAAAGCCTGAAATCATCGATGTTGAGCAGCATCAGCGTCTTTGGGATCTGGCGGTTGCAGCAGTCCATGATATATTCCAGCGCGTATTTCCGGTTGTAAAGAGAGGTCAGGTCATCCATGATGGAAGCGCGGTAAGCGTTCTGGTACAGATTTGCATTGCGCAGCACGGAAGCCGAATAATAGCAGATTTTCTTCAGGATAAGCAACTGCTCCTGAGAGAGCGGGAGGTTATTTTTCGGCACGATAAACAGAAAGCCGATGATCGCGTGCTGGTATTTCAGGGTGACGATTGCGGAAACATGCTGGTCAATCAGCCATTGCCTTTGCCTGGGCGTTAAGAGAAGAAGCTCCTGCGAAGATGCGCTGATGCGGAGGAACGTGTCCGCGGAGCTGAGATATCTCTTGATGTCATTGCTGGGAGTGCAGTTGTCTTTTTCGCTGGTGACGCATCCGAAAGAACGGACAGTATAATAAGTGCGGCTCGCCTGTGTATTGATAGTGAGAAGAAGTCCCGCCGGATCTAACAGGCGCTGAAAAAAATCCATCATGGTATCGTAAATTTTTTCTGAATCAAATGTGTTGATAACGATGGATAAAAATTCATCTACGAATGTTTCATATGACCTCATTTTCGACTAATATCTCCTAAATTCATATTTCATCTTGAGATTACCTTTGTTCTATATTATACTATAACAAGAAAAAAATAACAATGGGAGACTTTCGGTAAAATGAAACAGTCATATCAAGCGGGGCGGAAATGAGAAGAGAAGAATTTAAAATGGAGCGCACAGGATTGCTTCAGATCGGCGATGTGCTGCCGGTCACTGAGGGAAAGCTCCCGAATTCCAGTTATTATTATACCTTGGGAAAGGCTTATGCCATGTCTGCCAATTATCCGGCCAGCGAGAGGATCAGATCGGCGGAGGGCACGGTGGCAGACATCCAGGAGACGGCCAAAGGATACTTTGTAACGGTTGAATTTGCAGAATAAAGAAAAGAGGCGGAATACGGAGGGTATTCCGATTTTGAAAGGGAAAATATGCGTTATATACCAACAAGCAATCTGACTCCGGGCATGGCGCTCGGACAGGATCTTTATGATGGCGCCGGAAGGCTTTTGCTGGCAAAACATCTTCTTTTAAGTGAAGAGTACATATCGAATCTGGAATTTCTGGGATTTCCGGGACTTTACATTGACGATGAATTTACCAGAGGGATCGAGATACAGGAGATTTTAAGCCCTCAGGTGAAAAGGCAGGCGTTAGAGGCGGTGCATGGCCTTTTCTCCTTTGATCCGGATAAGAAGAATTTGCCGATCGATGAGATCAAACTGCGGATGACGGTGGAAAACGTCGTAGACGATATCATAAACAGCGGAGATATCATGAATAATATGATGGATATCCGGGATTATGATAATTATATCTATCACCATTCCGTGAGCGTGGGCACGCTTGCCGTCATGGTGGGAACGAGGTACGGGCTGCCGAAGCCTCAGCTGTTTGAGCTGATGACTTCCGGGATGCTCCATGACATTGGAAAGAAGTTCCTGGACATCAATATCGTCAATGGAGCGTGGCCTCTGAAAGGTGAGGAACGGGAAGCGTACAAAACCCATCCGAGGCTGGGGAGCGAATTTTTAAAGGGCGCCTACCGCTTCCCTTCCCGTGTCTACACAGGCGTGCTGATGCACCATGAGTGGTACAATGGGCAGGGGTATCCGATGGGAAGCTCGGGAGAGGATATCCCGCTTTATGCGCGGATCATCAAACTGGTGGACTGCTATGATTCCATGGTGTCAAACCGCCCCAAAAGAAAGAACATCCCGCCCTCGGATGCGATTGAATATCTGATGGCAAAATCAGGGACAGAGTTTGACCCGAAGCTTGTGGACATCTTTATACGGAAGATAGCGGTTTATCCGGTGGGCTGCGAGGTAGAGCTTTCCAATGGACAGCATGCAATCGTGGCGAAGAACTTTAACGATTTCGTGCTGCGTCCTCTCGTAAAAGTGGTTGAGACGGGCAAGATGCTAAATCTCAGGGACGATCCCGCGGCGAGGAGCATTACCATCGGAAGGACATTGATGTAAGGAAAACGGAGCGGATCTGCAAAGCAAAGCCGGAGGTGCTTTGCTTTTCCTGCTGGGGAGAGCCGGAAGAAAATAATTACGGGTGATCTGGAATAAACGGGAAAGAAGGACAATAAATTGTTAGAGGATTATGTAGCGATCGATCTGGAGATGACAGGACTGCGCGCCAAAACCGACAGGATTCTGGAGCTGGGGGCTGTGCGGGTGAGAGGGGGGAACGTTAAGGACACCTTTTCCGCCCTTATCAGGCAGCGGGACAAAATACCGGACGAAATCATAAAGCTCACAGGCATCACCGATGAGATGGCAGCCGCGGGAGAAGAATCAGATGAAGCGCTGGAGGCATTTTTTCTTTTTGTGGGAGAGGAAGTGCTTGTAGGGCAGAATATCATTTTTGATTACAGTTTTTTGAAACAGTGGGCGGTCAATCACAGTTATCCCTTTGAGCGGAAAGCGGTGGACACCTTAAAGCTGGCGCGGAAGTTCCTGCCGGAGGAAGAGAAAAAGAATCTGGAGAATCTGTGCCGCTATTTTCAGATTGAACGGCGCAGCGCCCACCGGGCATTGGACGATGCTCTCGAAACGGCAGAGATTTTTGAGAAACTAAAGGAGTGCTATGGGGAGGGGGACAAAGCGGCATTTGAACCGAAGCCGCTGCAGTACCGGGCAAAAAAACAATCCCCCGCGATGCCGAAGCAGATCAGATACCTGAAACAGTATGCGGCCTATTATCAGATCGAACTGCCTGAAAGCTTAGAGGGCATGACGAAAAGCCAGGCATCAAGGCTTACCGATAAACTGATCGCGCAATACGGCAAGCTGCCGCGCTCAGCACGCATCTAGCTTCTGATGCAGTTTTTCTAAAATGGACGGCTTCATCAAGGAATCCAGCTTCTCGGCCGCCGCGATCAAGCGCTCCATGTCTTCCCTGCGATGCCCGTCCTGATAAATATCTGCCAAAAGCAGAAAATTGCGGCTGGAATCAGAACCGATGCGGATGCCGTATTCCAAGACGTTTTCGGCATCCTTTTTCTCGCCTATCTCCATAAGGGCAGAGGCATATGTGATCAGGGTCTTGCAGAGCGTGTCAAAATTCTGCTCATACTCGGTCAGTGCATTCAGGTTTGCTATGCCGTAGGAGAGCTTCAGCTCCGTGTTGGTCTGCGCGCCCAGATTTAAGATCTTTTTTTGGGAAAGCTCGGCCAATAGGGCCTCACATTCTTTTATCGTATCATTTTCGTGAATGCCTATTGGAAATTTGTCGAGAGGTATGGTAATATAAGAGAGGCCGCTGATGTCCCGGCGGCGGGTCTGGTTTGCCCTGCGCTCCGTTTCCCAGAAGCTGTCGGTAGTGTCCTTCTGGATTTTCGTATGCCTTTTGCGGAAAAAAGAGAGTACGGAACAGATAATGATAAACAGGCCAAGAAATCTCATGGAAACCATCCTTTCTATGACTAAAGGGACCAAACGGATCCAAGGAACCAAATGGACCAAAGGAGCCAAATGGATCAAAGGAACCAAATGGAACAGCTGCGTTAAATTTATAAAGATGAGGTGAAGCAAATGTACGATTTTAGCAAAAAGAAAAACAAAAAATTACTGGCAGCGGTTGTGATCATCGTGATCGGGACGATGCTGCTGACAACAGTTTTGACTGCGTTCATGTAAAATATACTAAAATTTGGAAATGAAGTCAAATATATTTAGGGCAATGCACCTTGAAAAAGAGGGTAATTGTGATAAAATGGACAAAAAGATTTGTTCACGCTGAAATGCCGTTTCGAGAGGCAGAATGAGAGGGAAAATGAGAAGAGGAAGCAAAATAGGGGTTTTTCTTGGCATCGTATTGGCGGCGGGCATCGCCTTTGCAGCGCCTGACGTCCTCCGGGCGGAGGAAGAGGAGCGGATCGCAAAGGGGGTATATATCGGCAATATAGCTGTCGGAGGAATGACGGAGGAGGAGGCCGCGGAGGCGGTAAGAGCCTATGTGGAGCGCGCGGGACAGGCGGTATTTTCACTGAATGCGGGAGAAAACAGCATTCAAGTGACCGGAAAAGAATTAGGCGCGTCTTTCCGCAACATGGATGTCATCCGCAAGGCGATGGGTGTCTGCAAAAAAGGCAATCTGATCAAGCGCTATAAGGATAAAAAAGACTTGGAAAACGGCGGCGTGGTCATCGGCATGGTGCTGGACATTGACAGATCGGCGGTGGCTGCCCTGCTGGAAGAGAATGCCGGCCAGCTGAATCAGGATGCCATTGACAATACCCTGGTTCGTGAGAACGGCGCGTTCCAGATCGTAGAGGGCGAGCAGGGGATTGAAGTGAATATCCGGGACTCTGTCGGCATCATTGAAAGCTATATCAATGAAGGCTGGGATGGGGAGGCTGCCGCCATAGAGCTGGCGGCGGAGATCGTGGAGCCGAGAGGGAGCAAAGAAGAGCTTTCTAAGGTGCAGGATCTTTTGGGAAGCTATAACACCAATTACAGCAGCTCTACCCAGAACCGCTGCGATAATATATCCAACGCCGCGGGCAAGATCAATGGAACGGTACTGTACCCCGGAGATGAATTTTCTGTATATGAAGCGATCGGCCCGCTAGATGCCGCCAATGGATACGAGCTTGCCGGCGCTTATGAAAACGGGCAGACCGTCCAGTCCTACGGCGGAGGGGTATGCCAGGTGTCCACTACCTTATATAACGCCGCTATTTTGGCGGAGCTGGACATTACAGAGCGTTCCAACCATTCGATGATTGTCACTTATGTGAAGCCCTCCATGGATGCGGCCATCGCGGGAGACTATAAGGATTTAAAATTTGTCAATAATCAGGATGCGCCGATTTTCCTTGAGGGATACACCGAGGGGAAAAATATATATTTTAATATCTATGGCGAGGAGACGCGTCCGGCAAACCGGAAAGTCTCATTTGAGAGCGAGGTTGTCTCCCGTCAGGATCCGGGGACGCAGTTCGTGGCGACAGGCGACCCGGCGGGATATATCGGAGTTTCTCAGGACAAACATACGGGATATGTAGCGCAGCTGTGGAAAGTCGTGACCGTAGACGGAGCCCAGCAGAGCCGGGAGGTTTTCAACAAAAGCACTTACAGGGCATCTCCAAAGGTTGTCAAGGTAGGGACTGCTTCTGCGGATCCGAACGTTTCGGCAGCCATAGGCGCAGCGCTCGCTACCGGGGACGAGGGGACGATTTACGCGGCAGTGGCGTCCTATACGGCGGCTGCCATCGCTCCGCAGGAACCGGCGATCCAGCAGCCCTCCGCGGAAGAGCAGGCGATTATCGGAGATGGGCAGGTGGACACCGGAGTCACGGAAGCCCAGCCATAAACTTGTGCATCAGTGCGTCTTACGGCGCATTTCCTAATAAGATAAAAGGCTGCCTCGCATGAGACAGCCTTGACTTATCACTTGCAGCAGGGAGAAATGGGAATGAAGATTGGAAAAGTTCCAGAGAATGTGCTAAAGCGCTCCGTGTTAAAACAGATCCGCACGAAAAGGCCGGAAGTAGTATTGGGCGCTGATGTGGGGGAGGATTGCGCCGCAATAAAATTAGAGGAAGATGAGACATTCGTTCTGTCCATAGATCCGATCACAGGCACGGCGCAGGACATCGGAACCCTTGCCATACAGGTTACGGCAAACGATCTGGCAAGCTCCGGAGCGGAGCCGGTGGGAGTCCTTCTTACAGTGCTGCTGCCGCCGGAAGCGAGGGAGATTGCCTTAAAGCGGATCATGAGCCAGGTGGAGGAAGCCTGCGCCAAGGCAGGCATCCAGATCATCGGAGGCCATACCGAGGTGACGTCGGCGGTGAATCAGCCCGTGGTCACAGTCTGCGGTGTGGGAAAGGTAAAAGATGGAAAGCTGATCTCCACGGCGGGAGCCAGAGCTGGAATGGACCTTCTTGTGACAAAGTGGATCGGCATCGAGGGAACCTCTATTCTTGCCAAGGAAAGAGAAGCGGAGCTTTTGACCAGATTTTCTTCCTCTTTTGTGGAGGAGGCAAAGCGGTTTGACCGGTATCTCTCGGTTCTGCCGGAAGCGGGAATCGCGGCGGAGGCGGGAGTGAGCGCTATGCACGACGTGACAGAGGGTGGGATCTTTGGCGCGCTCTGGGAGATGGCGGAAGCCTCCGGCGTGGGGCTTGAAATAGACTTGAAAAAGATCCCGATCCGCCAGGAGACGGTGGAAATCTGTGAATTTTTCGGCGTCAATCCCTACAAGCTGATATCCAGCGGCTGCATGCTGATGGCGGCCGTGGACGGGAACACTTTAGCGCGTGAATTGGAAAAAGCGGGGATTCCTGCCGCGATCATCGGAAAGGCCGTGGAGGGAAACGACAGGGTGCTGCTGAACGGGGACGAGAGAAGGTTTTTAGAGCCGCCGAAGACAGACGAATTGTATGAAGTGATGGAGGAGTAGGATTTTATGCGTGAGAAACTATTAACGTTCATAGAGAAAAACAGCAGGATCGATCTGAAAGAATTAGCCATTGTACTTGGCGTGGACGAAGCGGCGGTCATCAGTGAACTGGAGAAGATGGAAGCGGAGCATATCATCTGCGGCTATCATACGATCATCGACTGGGATAAAGTGGGCCTTGAGAAAGTGACGGCCATGATCGAAGTGCGCGTGACGCCGCAGCGGGGCATGGGCTTTGACAAGGTGGCAGAGCGCATCTATAACTATCCAGAGGTTAATTCCGTGTATCTGATTTCCGGAGGGTTTGATCTTATGGTGACCATTGAGGGAAAAACCCTGCGGGAGGTGGCGCAGTTTGTTTCTGATAAGCTTTCCACTCTGGATTCCGTGCTTAGCACAAAGACGAACTTTCTTTTGAAAAAATACAAAGATCACGGAACGGTTATCGCAGAGCCGGCAAAAGACGAAAGGATACAGATGATACCATGAGAGATCCATTGAATAAAAAAATCGTCACTATCCGGCCATCGGGCATCCGCAGGTTTTTTGACATCGTAACGGAAATGGAGGATGCCATCTCCCTGGGAGTAGGGGAGCCGGATTTTGATACGCCGTGGCATATTCGTGACGAGGGCATATATTCCCTGGAAAAAGGGAAAACGCACTATACCTCGAATGCGGGGTTAAAGGAATTAAAAGTGGAAATCAGCAGATTCCTTGCCAGGCGTTATGGGATTTCCTATGACGCGGACTCGGAAATCCTGGTGACGGTGGGAGGAAGCGAGGGCATTGATGCCGCCATGCGCGCCATGTTAGATCCGGGGGATGAGGTGCTGATCCCCCAGCCGAGCTACGTTTCCTATCTGCCGTGTGCAGTGCTGGCCAACGGAACTCCGGTCGTGATCGAGTTAAAGGCGGAACATGAGTTCCGTTTGACTCCGCGGGAGCTTGAGGCCGCGATCACGCCAAAGACAAAACTGCTCGTGCTGCCCTTTCCCAACAATCCCACCGGCGCGGTAATGGAAAAAGCGGATCTGGAGAAGATTGCAGAAATTATAAAAAAACATGACCTTTTTGTGTTAAGTGATGAGATTTACTCGGAGCTTACCTATTTAGAGAATCATGTCAGCATTGCCTCATTGCCGGATATGCGGGAAAGGACGGTCGTCATCAACGGATTTTCTAAATCCCATGCCATGACAGGCTGGAGGCTCGGCTATGCCTGCGGGCCTGCCGTGATCATCGGGGAGATGCTAAAGATCCATCAGTACGCCATTATGTGCGCGCCTACGACCAGCCAGTACGCGGCAATAGAGGCTCTGCGAAACGGCGACGAGGATGTGGCTGCCATGCGGGAGGAGTATGACGGCAGGAGGCGTTATCTGTTGCATCGGTTTCGAGAAATGGGATTATCCTGCTTTGAGCCTTTCGGGGCATTTTATGTATTCCCCTGTATCAGGGAATTTGGCATGACTTCGGAACAATTCTCAGAGGAGCTGTTAAAATCGCAGAAGCTTGCGGTGGTGCCGGGCACTGCCTTTGGAGACAGCGGGGAGGGATTTGTGCGCATTTCCTATGCCTATTCGCTGGAGAATTTAAAAAGGGCCATGGACCGCATGGAAGCTTTCCTTGCAGAATTGAGAAAAAAGCGCGACGCGTAAAAAGATGGGAGGCTGTCATGGAACATGGCAAACTTAAACATTGTTTTATATGAGCCGGAGATTCCGGCGAATACGGGAAATATCGGACGTACCTGCGCGGCTTCCGGGACGAGGCTGCATCTGATCGAGCCGCTGGGATTCCGTCTGGATGAAAAATCCATCAAGCGGGCAGGAATGGATTACTGGAAGGATTTAGAGGTGCGGACCTATGTGAACTGGGCGGATTTTTGTGAGAAGAATCCTGGAGTGAAGATGTATATGGCGACCACGAAGGGCAGGCATGTCTATACAGAGGTTTCCTATGAGCCCGACTGCTTTCTCATGTTTGGAAAAGAGAGCGGAGGGATACCGGAAGAGATTTTAAAAGAGGATCCCGGCGCCTGCGTGCGCATTCCCATGCTGGGGGAGACGCGTTCCCTGAATCTGTCCAACGCTGTGGCGATTGTGCTGTATGAGGCGTTGCGCCAGAATCGGTTTGAACATATGAAGCTTCAGGGAGAACTGCACCGTTTGAGCTGGGATGATTAGAGAAAGGGAAGAAGACTCCAATGGGGATTATCAGGGCGAAACAAGTAGTGTATGAATATATCAGACGCGATGAAGAGGGACAAGTAGAATCCATCGAGACAGCGCTCGATCATGTGGACCTGGATGTGGAGGAGGGGCAGTTCATTGCCATTTTAGGGCATAACGGTTCCGGGAAATCCACGCTTGCGAAGCATATAAACGCTTTGCTCACTCCTGCGGAGGGCAGCCTGTGGGTGGCTGGAATGGATGTGTCAAAAGAGGAGAATGTTCTCCCGGTGCGCCGGACGGCGGGCATGGTATTCCAGAATCCGGACAACCAGATCGTGGCGAGCGTCGTGGAGGAGGATGTAGCGTTTGGGCCGGAAAACATCGGTGTTCCCACGGAGGAAATCTGGCGGCGGGTGGAGAAGAGCTTAACATCTGTCGGGATGTTAGCGTACCGCGGCCATTCCCCGAACAAACTCTCCGGCGGGCAAAAGCAGCGCGTAGCCATTGCCGGCGTTGTGGCAATGGAGCCGAAATGCATTGTCTTTGACGAGCCGACAGCCATGCTCGACCCCAATGGAAGAAAAGAAGTGATACGCACGGCGCATGAATTGAACAGGGAAAAGGGCGTCACTGTCATTCTCATCACGCACTATATGGAAGAAGTCGTGGATGCGGACAGGATCCTTGTGATGGACAAGGGAAAAGTCGTGATGCAGGGAACTCCGAGGGAGATTTTTTCATCGGTCGGGAAGCTGAAGGAGTATCGCCTGGATGTGCCTCAGATGACCATCTTGGCGGATCTGCTCCGCCAGTCTGGACTGGATATTCCGGCGGGAGTGCTGACGAGGGAGGAGCTGACCCGTCATATCCTGCGGATCGCTCAGGCGGAAAAGAAAAGGCCGGGGCAGCGCCCGGAGATAAAAAGCGGAAAGGTATGAGAAGGAATGTCGATTGTTTTAGACAGGGTAAACTATGTTTACAGCGCAAACACTGCCTATCAGATACAGGCATTAAAGGATATCGATTTAAAGATAGAGGACGGGCAGTTTATCGGTATCATCGGACATACCGGTTCCGGGAAGTCCACGCTGATCCAGCATCTGAACGGGCTGATGAAAGCAACCTCAGGCGCGGTCTATTTCCATGGAAAAGATATTTACGCGGAGGATTTTGACCTGCGGGGGCTGAGGAACCGTGTGGGACTGGTGTTTCAGTACCCGGAGCATCAGCTTTTTGAAACAACTGTTTTTGAGGATGTCAGCTTTGGACCGAGAAATCAGGGCCTGACGAAAGAAGAAGCGGAGCTGCGCGCCTTTGAGGCTTTAAAACAGGCAGGCGTGCCGGAAGCGCTGTTTGACCAGTCGCCTTTTGGGCTATCCGGCGGACAGAAACGGCGTGCGGCCATCGCCGGAGTGCTTGCCATGAAACCGGAGGTGCTGATCTTGGACGAGCCTACGGCTGGCCTTGATCCGGCCGGTCGTGATGAGATTCTGGACTTAGTGGCAAGCATGCACAGGGAACAGGGGATAACGGTCCTTCTGGTCTCCCACAGCATGGAGGACGTGGCGAAATATGTGCAGCGGATGATCGTGATGAATCAGGGCAGCGTGATGTATGACGGGATTCCCCGGGAAGTGTTCCGGCACTATAAGGAACTGGAGGAAGTGGGGCTGGCAGCCCCGCAGGTGACCTACCTGATGAACGAGCTGAAGTCTTGCGGGCTGCCGGTGGACACCGATGCGTCCACCGTTGCGGAAGCAAAGGAAAGCCTGCTTAAGGCGCTGGCAGGGATAGCCGCGGAAAAGGCGGGATTTGGAGGGACAACATGTTAAGAGATATTACACTGGGACAATATTATCCTGCCGACTCTGTCATTCACAGATTAGATCCGCGGGTCAAGCTGTTTGCCACCATGGCCTATGTCGTATCTTTGTTTTGCTTTAAAGGAATTGCGGCTCTGACGGTGGCAACGATATTTTTATTCGCGGTCATCCGCGTTTCCAAAGTACCCTTTCCATTTATGGTCAAGGGTTTAAAGGCGATTATGGTTTTGATGCTGATCACGGCGGTGTTTAACCTGTTTTTAACCCCGGGGCATCCCATTGTCTCTTTCTGGATCTTCAAGATTACGGAAGAGGGAGCGAAAAACGCTGCTCTGATGGCGATCCGTTTGACCTACCTGATCCTTGGCACGTCCATCATGACGCTGACGACTACGCCGAACCAGCTGACGGACGGTCTGGAAAAATCGCTGATGCCCTTATCAAAAATCGGCGTGCCAGTCCATGCGGTTGCGATGATGATGTCCATTGCCCTGCGGTTTATCCCCATATTGATAGAAGAGACGGATAAGATCATGAAAGCCCAGATGGCAAGGGGCGCGGATTTTGAAAGCGGAAATCTGCTGCAGCGGGTGAAAAACATGATCCCGCTGTTAGTGCCGCTGTTCGTCTCCGCTTTCCGCCGGGCGGACGACCTTGCGATGGCAATGGAGGCAAGATGCTATAACGGAGGCGTCGGCAGGACAAAAATGAAGCCGCTGCGTTATGCGGGAAGAGATAAAGCAGCTTATGTGATTGTCCTTGGATATTTTGCGATGGTGCTGGTGTGCAGGATCTATTTCCCATTTCCGATGTGACAGCCGCTCTGGAGAGGAAAGGCACAGCCTGGGAAGCAGGGGCATGGCTGGCATAGCCTGAGCGGCGCGGGACAGGGGAAAAGGGAAAGACAGAACGGATTTATGGGAGATGCTTTAAGGGGGTCATGTGAGGGTAAAATTGATCGTAGCCTACGACGGGACAAATTATAAGGGATGGCAGATACAGCCGAATGGGATCACGATCGAGGAGGTCCTGAATGAAAAACTGACGGGGCTGCTGGGGGAAGAAATCACGGTGACGGGAGCCAGCCGGACCGATTCGGGGGTGCATGCTCTCGGGAATGTGGCGGTGTTTGATACAAATACCAGAATGCCGGCGGATAAGATATCCTTTGCCCTAAATCAAAGGCTGCCGGAGGATATTGTGGCGCAGGATTCCGCGGAAGTGCCGCCGGACTGGCATCCGCGCTATCAGAAGAGCCGGAAAACCTATGAATACCGGATTTTAAACCGGACGTTCCGAATGCCCGCCAGAAGATTCGATACATATTTTTATCATTATCCGCTGGATGTTTCCCAAATGCGGGAAGCGGCGTCTTATCTGGAAGGAGAGCATGATTTTAAAAGCTTCTGCTCCATAGGCGCTCAGGTGAAATCTACGGTGCGCACCATTTACTCCTGCGAAGTAAAGAAAGAAGGAGATATCATTGTCATACGGGTGACGGGAAGCGGGTTTTTGTACCATATGGTACGGATTATCGCCGGCACGTTGATCAAGGTGGGAAGCGGTGAGTTTTCGCCGGAACAGATGCCCGGGATTCTGGCGGCCCATGACCGCGCCGCGGCAGGGCCCACGGCGCCGGCCCGCGGCCTTACCATGATCGGGATCGATTATGAAAAAATGGTTGACACACAAGGACTGGTGTAATATAATGTTTAGGTCTTTGATAGTGTATTAGTGTCAGTCCAAAAGCCCCGGAGTGGCACTTGAACTATAAACAAGGAAGGCGCGGCAGCGATGTGTCCTGGACATTCACATGGCGGTGCGTTTCGCAAGATTATTTCTAGGAGGAAGATTCGATGAAAACTTTTATGGCTAGCCCGGCTACCATTGAGAGAAAATGGTATGTAGTTGACGCGGAAGGTAAGACATTAGGACGTTTAGCATCAGAAGTTGCTAAAGTATTGAGAGGAAAAAATAAAGCGATCTTTACACCGCATATGGATACGGGCGATTATGTGATCGTTGTCAACGCGGAGAAGATTAAAGTGACCGGTAAAAAATTGGCGCAGAAGATTTACTACCGCCATTCCGAATATGTAGGTGGAATGAAAGAGACCACGTTAGAAGAAATGTTAGCAAAACATCCGGAAAGAGTGGTTGAGTATGCTGTAAAAGGGATGCTTCCGAAAGGGCCTCTGGGCAGACAGATGTATACAAAATTATTCGTATACGCAGGACCTGAACACAAACATGCAGCTCAGAAACCAGAAGCTTTAACATTTTAATTAGGAGGAAAAAACAGTGGCTAATACAAAGTATTACGGAACAGGAAGAAGGAAATCATCTGTTGCCAGAGTATATTTAGTGCCCGGTACAGGCAAAGTTACCATCAATAAAAGAGATATGGACGAATATTTCGGATTAGATACATTGAAAGTGATCGTCCGCCAGCCTTTAGTGCTTACTGAGACAACTGAGAAATTTGACGTTTTAGTAAATGTGCGCGGCGGCGGCTACACAGGGCAGGCAGGCGCTATCCGCCACGGAATCGCGCGCGCGCTGCTGAATGTGGACGCGGATTACAGACCGGCGCTGAAAAAAGCAGGATTCCTGACCCGTGATCCCCGTATGAAAGAGCGTAAGAAGTACGGCCTCAAGGCAGCGAGAAGAGCGCCGCAGTTCTCAAAGAGATAA
>CAZAMD010000045.1:0-7356 GCA_964486485.1 uncultured Roseburia sp.
TAGAACACCAGCCTTCCAAGCTGGATACGTGGGTTCGATTCCCATCACCCGCTCTTTGATCCGGAATGGTTAAAAGCATGTTACAGAGTTTTAAAACCAAATGGTTCCGTTTGGGTAAGTGATCGAGTGTGTGAATAAAAGTCTGTAAATACGGATCTTCTATGATAATGATTGGACTGAAGGCTCTCTGATGAGCTTTCAGTCCTTGTTTTATATGACATCAATGTCAGCGCATGTCCAAAGCCCATACGCGCCTTATCCCGGCAAACGTCCTTCGTACCTATTTCCCTGCACACTTATATTACATCCTGCCTGTTTTTGATTCCAACATGAACTGCAAAAAAGACCATTCCATAAATGATCGCAATGAAAACTGCCGGAATATACGCATTCTGCGTATGTATGGACATCGTATATAACCTTCCTAATGGCACATATTTTTGAATGGTAAATTCCTGCGCTCCGAACATTTTGTCCATAAGATCAATAACAGCATATACTATACCGCTCCCATACAGCAAACCAATGATAAGTGCTGCGATCTGGTTTCGCATAGCCTGAACAAAGCATGACATCATGATCGACACGCTGATCAGTAAAATATAATATGTGAACAGAAATGCCACAAATTCTCCCAACAAAATATACAACTTTTTCACTCCTTTTCAACAAAAAACAGACAGCCGTTCGTATGATTTTCACTCTATATCAACATGATGCAATAAAAATACGAAATATCTTTAGAAAAACTTCACAATTTCACTCTTCCTCCGCGGACAAGTCTGTGCTATGCTATTCATATCTATCTGCAGAAACGGAGTTTACTTCTTATGGAGAAAAAGACAGATTTTAAATCGCTTACGCTCAAGGCAAAAATCGGGTATGTCTGGGATTATTACCGCTTCCATATTCTGGGGGCAATCCTCGCCGCCGCGATCCTGTTTTCCGCCATTCGCCATTTTGTCACTTACCGCGAACCTCTTTTAAATGTCATCATGACGAATGCGGTGAATGGGGATTACACCACCACCGACGGCTTTGACGCATTTTTAGACGCTTACGGCTACAATAAAAAGGAGCATCCCATCTCCTTATCCAGCTCCCTGACTTTCGAGGAACGGGATGCCGCGAGCATGGATACCTATACCAACTATGAGATCCTCGGCATCCTGATGGCAGCCGGCGACCAGGATCTGTTTTTCGGCGATAACTATATTTTTCTGGAGTACGCCGACCAGGGCGCCTTTCTGGATCTGTCCGCAATCTTATCCAAAGAGACATTAGAAAAATACAAAGATCATCTGATCTATCCCAGCGCCGGCGGCGAAACCGCCTCTTATCCCTGCGCCGTGGAGCTGACCGGCAACCAGTGGCTTAAGGACTACGGTTACTATGACGGGAAGTGCTATTTTGGGATCATACGCACCACAGAACACCTCCATGCCTGCAGCCAGTTTGCCGAATTTCTGTTGCAGCAGTAAAAAGAATGGGAAGCGCCTTTTTGGCATTTCCCATTTTTTCTTTCCTATTCTAATACAACCACGGAATATGCCGGCAGCGTCAAGCTTCCATCTTTTAATTCCGCCGTCCCCTCTCCCGTAAGAAGCATTCCCGCCAGCGCAAGGTCTTTCCCCTCTTTTCCTTCCAGAGAAAGCCCTGACACATCTACGCTCTGCTCTGTCTGTGAGAGATTAAAAGCCAGTCCGATCTCGGAATCCCCATACGTCTTCTTAAGGACGCAGACAGCATCGTCAGAGAGGCTTTCCTCAAAGGCGGTCCTTCCCCGGGCGATCTCTGGATAGGTATTGCGGAGCCTGATGGTTTCCCGGACAAAGTGATAAATGGAGTGTTCGTCCGCCTCCTGCGCTTCCAATGAGCCGTATTTCATTTTCACGCTGTCCATCGCAAGAGGGCCATGGCACATTCCCGGAGCAGAGGCATCCCCGCTCCAATACATGGGCGCCCGCTTGTTTTCGTCCTTTCCCGCGCCTTTCATTCCAAGCTCTTCCCCATAATAGAGAAACGCGCTTCCCGACATCAGAAGATTCATGGCCTGTGCCATTTTCGTCTGGTTTTCACTGTAATCTCCGGAATAATAACCGGCGCCCCTCGCCATATCGTGATTGGTATAAAAAGGCGCATCTATGTAATCCGCGCTGTAGGAAGAAAAGGTTTCCTCCGCCCGCTCGATCGCTTTCCCATAGGAAGAGGCGGAGCCATTCTTTAGGGCGGACGCGATGATCCCTGTGCTGTCCGCGAATGCGAAATCAAAACAGCTGTCGATGCCGCTCGCGTAATATTTCGCATAGGTATCCATATCATTCCATACCTCCGCCACAATGTAAGCGTCTTCCTTTTTTCCTTTGACCATGTCCGAAAACCACGAAAGCACTTCCACATTGGCATCTATGCTGCCGCTGTAATATTCCTTGGCCGCGTCCAGGCGGAATCCGTCCACGCCCAAATCCAGCCAGAAGCCTGCGATGGCTTCAAACTCCTCACGCACTGCCGCATTGCCCAGATTCAGATCCGGCATCTCGCTCCAGAACTGCGCCTCATAATACCAGTCCGTTCCTTCCAGGGGATGGTAACCGTTTGCGCTGTCCTTAGAAAAGCGATAGTAGTCCACATAGGGGCATTCTGCGCTATCCGGCTCCGCGCCCTCCGGCAGCGCCCTCAAATACTCCGCCGCCTCCAAAAACCACGGATGGCGGGAGGAAGAATGGTTCATCACCAGATCTATGATGACATTGACGCCCCTGTTGTGGCATTCCTTTAGAAACTCTTTCAAATCCTCTAAGGTTCCGTACTCCTCATCAATGTCACAATAATCTGTCACATCATACTTGTGATAGGTGGTGGAGGGCATGATCGGCATTAGCCAGATACCGTTGCACCCCAGATCCGTATCTGTGGCGTCATCTCCGTCATTGATATAATCCAGCTTTTCTGTCAGTCCTTTGATATCACCTACTCCGTCTCCGTCGCTGTCATAAAAGCTGTAAACAAACACCTCATACCAGGTGCGGTAATTATCATCTATGACCGTAAGCGCTTTTTGATCCACGTTTTCCACTGTATTCCCGGTACCGTCCCGCTCTGTCCCACAGCCTGCTATGGTTACCATAAGCGACCCAAAAATCAGTGCGGCTAACAACATCTTTTTTTTCATTTTTTCCTCTCATTCTGCCTCCGCCAGGCAGTCTTTCCATAAAAGGGGCTTTCTGCGGAAGCATCGATCCCAGACTGAAAATTCCAATGTTCCGTCTTTCCTCTCATATAAAGGAAAGGGCAGAAACTTTTGAACCCATTTTCTCAAAAATTTCCACCCTGTGATATCAATTCATATACTGCCTTAGCCTTTCACCGCGCCGCTCATTTCAGGCTTATCGTACTTATATATCTCTATATACTCTATCAGCCTTTCACCGCGCCGCTCATTTCAGGCTTATCGTACTTATATATCTCTATATACTCTATCAGCCCTTCACCGCGCCGCTCATACCTTCTACATAGAATTTCTGCGTAAACAGGAAGAGGATCGCGATCGGAATAGATACCACTACCGCGCCAGCCGCAAAACAGGTGTACCAGCTGTCA
Source organism: uncultured Roseburia sp. (assembly GCA_964486485.1). Lineage (GTDB taxonomy): Bacteria > Bacillota > Clostridia > Lachnospirales > Lachnospiraceae > Roseburia. Next base: position 3,601 of record CAZAMD010000045.1, read on the forward strand.
ATATATTCTTTTTCCAGCATCTTCCACAGGCCAATGGAGACTGTATAATATCTTGCATCCGCGCGGCAGATGACCTTAGCAAAAATAAAGTCGATCCACGGCGTCATGAAAGAAGTCAAAATCGTGTATACAATGATCGGTTTACTCAAAGGCACGGTGATCCTGGTAAACACCTGCCATCTGGTAGCCCCGTCGATGATCGCCGCCTCATCTAGCGCCTTGGGAATCGTATCGAAAAATCCCTTTGCCACATAAAATCCGACGCCGGTACCGGCGGAGAAGACAATGATCAACGCTACCGGTATCATGGAGCCCTCCGCTAAATTCAGCGCTTTTAAAATATAGTATACGGCGATCATGGACATGAAAGATGGGAACAATCCCAAAATCATGGCAATATTCATAAAAGGCTTACGCATCTTAAAACGCATTCTTGACATGGTATAAGAAACGGAAAGCACAAATATGGTGGAGATGATACAGGTAAAAATCGCGATCACAAACGTATTCATGAACATTTTCGGAAAGTTCAAGATACTGGTATCTGTAAACAGGCGGATATAATTGCCAAAGGTATAGGTCTTCGGGAAAAAGGTGGTCACATAGGAACCCTTTTCTCCACGGAGACTGGTGAGTATGACCCAGAAAATCGGCAGTACCCAGATAAAAGCCAGGATAGCCAGACAAATATGCACAAACACGTTTACGATCTTTTTACGGAATTTTGTTCCGGAAACCTCTGTGTTATTCATTACATGAATCCCTCCTCGTCTTTGTAGGATGCGGTGTTGCGATACGTTACCAGAGCAACAATGGCAAGGACAATGAATGTCATAATACCGATAACGGCGCCAAGGTTGTAGTAGTTCTTTTCAACCGTCAGTTTGTACAGCCAGGTAACCAGCAAATCCGTCTTTCCCGCTGTGGCATCCACGGGCGTAGGATTTCCTCCCGATAACAGGAAGATTACGTTAAAGTTGTTGATATTTCCGGTAAACTGTGTAATCAGATACGGAGTCATCACAAACAGCATGTAGGGCAGTGTAATCTTAAAGAAGGTCTGTACGGCGTTCGCTCCATCGATCCTCGCCGCCTCGTAAAGCTCGCCCGGTATGTTCTGTAAGATACCGGTCACCTGCAGCAGGGTGTAGGGAATACCTACCCAGAGATTGATGACAATCACCGTGACCCTCGCCCAGGTGGCATTCGTAAAGAACGGCAGAGCCATGTCGATCAGTCCGTACTTCAATAACAGCGTATTTACGATACCATTCTGCTGCAGCATGCTTCTCATAATAAGAAGGGACACAAACTGCGGAACCGCTATGGAAAGCACGAAGCAGAATCTCCAGAAACTTTTTCCGACTGTCTCCTTCCGGTTGATGACGATCGCCAAAATCATGCCGAAGAAATAGTTTAAGACCGTCGCAAACGATGCCCAGACCAGCGTCCATCCCAATACGGAGTAGAACTGTTTTCCGATACTGTCTCCGAAATTCAGAATCTTTTTAAAATTCTCAAGTCCCACCCAGTCAAACAATACCAGATGCTCATTTACCTTACTATAGTTCGTAAACGCCATCGTGATATTATAGATCAGGGGCAGAATCGTGAATGCCAGAACTCCTACGAGGGGAGCCGCCAGCAATAATTTATATAAATTTTGATCAAACAAACTCTTAATATCTTCTTTAAAACTGTTTAAGTGCTTTCCTTCCGCCGCAAGCACTTCAGATTTATAAGAACTTCTCACTGCCTCTCTCCAGACAATGATAAACATAAACGTCAGGTAAATGGTAGCTATACCATATAAGAGGATCAGCTGCGACTGATCACCCTGGGTATATTCATAGATACTTTTTTGTTCATTCCATACTTTTTCCTGCTCTCTCCATCCCAGAGAAGGCAGCATGGATAAATTGTAGATTCCATAGGAAACCAGGAACCAGATATAAGCAGCCTCTATAGCAAGGAACATGATCCCCTTTCCGATCTGCTTATGCACAAGATTTCCCAAGCCCATAACGAGCAGGGAGAGTTTTGTTATCGCGTTTCCCTTCGTCACCGCATTGGCGACTGTATAGGGAGTCGGAAATTCATTTACTTTTTTTGCCAGCCTTTTCACAATATGGGCCTCCTTAATAACAGTATATTGATTTCCCTCTCAGGACCATAAAACATCTTTAGACAATGCGCCCTCAGGGCGCATTGTCTCAAAAGTCTCACGCACAATTTACTGTGCAATGTCTGTATTCATGGTTGTGTTCATCTCTTCTGTCCTCTGTGCGGCATTGTCATAGGTTATTTCGCCCGCAACAATCGCTTTTCCCATGTTCTCTGCCGGAGACCAGTAGTTGCCCATTTCCGCTACCAGAGGCTGCATGATGGAAGTATCTGTCATCACTTTTGCCACCGCCGCAGCGATCGGGTCATCGCTGATCTCAACGTTAATATTGGTAGGTAAGATATTTCTCATCTCATAGTGCGCCTTCTGTGCTTCCTCGCCTGCTAAATATGCTGCCAGCGCCATGGCTGCCTGCATGTTTTCCGCATGAGGATTGACGCCGATCGCCTTAGAACCCATAAAGGACTTCATCTGTCCTTCCGTTCCGCCGATATTAACGGTCGGAAGAGCCGCCACGCCAAAGTTATCGCCCAAAGCTTCTTTTACGGCTTCCGCATCCCAGGTGCCTGAGAAAATGGCATTTACGCTGCCGTCACGCAGACCTGCCATTCCGGCGCCGTCCTGGTCATTGATAAAGTTCGGATTTTTTGCCAGCTCCACAAGATACTCGGTGGCTGCCACTGCCTTGTCACCAGAGAAATCAATGCCCGCGGAAGCATCGGTGCCGTCTCCGAACAGGGTACATCCGTTTGCCACATAGAACGCCTGGATATACCAGGAGTTGCTTAACGGGAACGATACCTTCCCTTTCTCCAGCATGGCATCGAAACTCTTAATGTCATCCTCAGAAAATACGCTGGTGTCATAGTACATGAACCATGTGTTGGAGGTGAACGGGAAAGCCACCACCGCGTCATTGTAGGTTACCGATGCTGTGATCGACTGTGAATTGGTGGTTGTCACATAATCTAAGTAGCTTCCTCCCAGCTCGGCAAGAGCATTTGCCGCGAGCAGATCGGGAATATTGTCGTTTGCCAGCATGTAAACATCCGCGGAACCCTCTACGTCCTGGGTTACGGTTGCTTTTGCGTCGCCTTCCGCGCACACGCCATACTCAAACGTGATATCCCAGTTCGGATGCTCCGCGCTGAAAGCCTCGCACTGTGCGGAAAGCCAGCCTGAGTCCTGATCTTCCTGCGGACTCCATACCGTGATGGTCCCCTGCCATTTCTCTTCCTCTGCCCCGCCAGAAGCATTCTCTCCGCCCGCTCCCTGGGATTCTTCGGCCGGGTCATTTCCTCCTCCGGCATTGTCCCCCGCGCCATCCGCATTACCGCCGCAGCCAGCTAACATAGCGGATGCCATCGCAGCAACAAGTAATAAAGATACTGCTCTCTTTTTCATAATTACCTCTCCTTTTCATCCCTAAAATTTTTATATAAAATGCTGCGCATCTTATATCTGCTATTATCTGCTATCGTCTTATCCCGCGCTGAACCTATCATGCCTGATAGCGCCTTACCACGCGCTCATTTCCGGCATCGCCTTACATTGCCTTACCACGCGCTGAACCTGCCATGCCTGATGGCGCCTTACCACGCGCTCATTTCCGGCATCGCCTTACATTGCCT
>CAZAMD010000045.1:7456-16142 GCA_964486485.1 uncultured Roseburia sp.
GTCTGGCGCCCGATGCAGCGCTTCCGGCGGGAGGGCTGCTCCTCTCTGGCTGCCTCCGCCCCACTTACCAGTTTTCCCGTTTTCCGCTCCGTTAAACATTCCGCGGCATTTTCCGGGTCCGGCGCGGCTGGCAGGAACTATCCGGCGCCCGGGAGGGAAGCGGATTCTTTTTTCGTATTTTTTCGTATCTGAACTAATTTTATTACTATAACCAATTTTTGTCAATAAATTTGGCGGTTTTGATATCACTTTAGCCATATTTACCGTATTTTTTCGACTTTTTTTGTGTAAATTAACAATTATTTTGAGGGGTTTTTTTGAAAAATCCGGCCTGTCCCGTCTCATCTCCTTGTAAAACCCATCGGCCTCCGCTATAATGATAGCAGCGGGAAGCCGCGGCAGGATCCGCTCGCGGCTCATGCTGAAAGCAAAGATAAGGCAAGAGGTACAGATTTATGGCAACGATCAAAGACATCGCAGAACGTCTCGGCATCTCCATCAGCACGGTTTCCAAGGGATTAAACGGAGCCAGCGACATCAGCGAGGATCTGCGGCAGACGGTGCTTGATACCGCGGTAGAGATGGGTTACGCGACCAAGAAATCCAAAAAAGCAGCGCATAAAAAGCTTGCCGTCTTTATTGAAAACATGGCGTATGACACGCCCGACCAGTTCGGCTATGATATCGTATTAGGCTTTCGCCAGAATGCTTTCCGCCACGGCTGGGACGTTACGGACATCCCTATCACCCCCGCCTTTCAATCGGCGGAGAAATATGATACCTACCTGCTGAAAAACGGATTCTGCGGCGCTTTTCTGGTGGGGCTTGCGCTCCAAGACGCGTGGATGCGCCAGTTGGAAACTGCCACCATGCCTACGGTGCTGTTTGACAACTATATCAAAAAGAACCCTAATGTATGTTATGTAGGCACTGACAATTACGATGGCATTGACGCCGCCGTGGACTACCTTTATACATTAGGGCACAGAAAGATCGCATTTTTAAACGGCTCGCTCCATTCCATGGTATCTGAGGAACGCCAGGAGGCTTATTTCACGAGCCTCAGGGAACACGGTCTGGCAATCACCGGCGAACTGACCGCCTACGGCCATTACGTCGCGGACAGCGCAAAATACCATGTGCCAGCGCTCCTTGACGCCGGAGCTACCGCCATTATCTGCGGCAATGACTTAATCGCCTCCGGCGTCATCACCGAATGCCGGCTGCGGGGGCTGCGCGTGCCGGAGGACGTCAGCGTTGTGGGTTTTGACGATATCCCCCTCGCCGCTTCTTTCGATCCGCCCCTCACCACCATCCGGCAGGAACGCAATGAACTGGGCAAATGCGCCTATGTGGCACTCAATTCCCTGATACATCACATTCCTTTCTGCCGGACGCAGATACGGGCGAGGCTTATCGAGCGGAAGTCTGCCTGCCGCTATGAGCCGCCACGCGGATGAACTGTATCAGCAGCGTCGGAGCCGCCGCTAACAGGGCAATCGTCCCGACCTGCCCCAGCGTCAGCACCTCAACGGCAAAGAGATTCTGCAGAAACGGAACGAAAAGCACCGCGGTAAGCAGCAGGACGCCCAGCCCAAAGGCTCCAAGGCTGTACCAGTTGCCGGAAAAGCCGATTTTGAAAATAGAATATTTGCTGCGGCAGTTAAATCCATGAAACAGCCTTGCCAGGGTCAGCGTAGCAAACGCCATGGTGCTTGCCATCGCGCTGCCGCTCCTTAGCCCCAGGTAAAATGCCGCCATGGTGCAGATGGCAATGAGGCCGCCCTGCCAGAAAATGCGCCCCAGGAAAGAGGGAGTGAGGATCCCCTCCTTGGGATCTCTCGGCGGTTCTGACAAGACATCTTTCTCCATAGGCTCCATGCCGATGGCAAGGGCCGGCAGGGAGTCCGTCAGAAGATTGATGAACAGCAGGTGTACCGGCGCAAAGGGCACCGGCAGCGCCGCAAGGGACGTATACAATACCGCCATAATCCCCGCCATATTTCCAGAAAGCAGGAATAAAATCGCGTTTCGGATGTTCTTATATACATTCCTTCCGTTTGCGACCGCTTGAATGATGGTGGCAAAATTGTCATCCGCTAAGATCATAGCTGCCGCGTCCTTGGAAACTTCCGTTCCCGTGATCCCCATGGCAACGCCGATATCCGCTTTCTTTAAGGCAGGGGCGTCATTCACGCCGTCTCCCGTCATGGAGACGATGGCTCCCTTTCTCTGCCAGCTCTCCACGATACGGATCTTATTTTCCGGCGACACCCGGGCAAAGACCGAGATATTTCCGATCAGCTGGTCCAGCTCCTTGTCCGTGATGGAATCCAGCTCCGTTCCCACCATAGCGATATCCCCGTCCTGGAAAATCCCGATCTGCTTTGCGATGGCCGCGGCTGTGATCTTGTGGTCTCCCGTGATCATGACCGTGCGGATCCCCGCCCTGCGCGCTGATGCCACAGCCTCTTTCGCCTCTTCCCTCGGCGGATCGATCATCGCCGTTAAGCCTATGAAGGTAAAGTCCTTTTCCTCTTCTAACGTAAGGGGTTCTTCCCGTTTATGCTCCCGGCAGGCAAAGGCAAGCACCCGCAGGCCCTGCTCGGAAAACTTTCTATTGACCTCTTCTATCCTTTGGATATCCTCCTCTGTCATAGGGCGGACGCCGTCCCCCTCATAGAGTTTGGAGCTGCGCCCCAAAAGCACGTCCAGCGCGCCCTTTGTCAGCAGCGTATCCGTCCCCTGAAGGCAGTAGACCGTACTCATCAGCTTCCGGTCAGAGTCAAAGGGCAGCTCCTTCAGGCGCTCCATGGTTTCCCTGTAAGCCTCGTCATCTACCCCCGCTTTCCGCACCATTTCAAGCAGAGCGGATTCTGTCGGGTCGCCGATCACTCTCCCGTCCTTGATCCGCGAGTCATTATTCAAAACCGCATCGTACATCAGATACTGGTGCAGCTGGTTTTTCTGATCCAGCTCCTCCGGCTCTATGACCGTTCCGCCCACATATATTTTCTGCACGGTCATCTTGTTCTGGGTCAGGGTTCCCGTTTTGTCAGAACAGATGACGGACACGCAGCCCAGGGTCTCCACCGCTTTCAAGTCCTTGATGATCGCCCGTTCCTTTGCCATCTTCTGCGTCCCCATGGCCTGGACGATGGTGACGATGGAGCTTAAGGCTTCCGGGATCGCCGCCACTGCCAGCGCCACCGCGAACATCATGGCATCCAGGATCTGCATATCGCGGTAAATGCTCAGCGCGAACACAAGCGCGCAGACTGCCAGAATGATCATGGCCAGCTTTTTCCCGAACTCATCTAAGGATTTTTGCAGCGGCGTTTTTTTCTCTTTTGTCTGGTTTAGCAGTTCAGCGATCCTGCCGATCTCTGTTTGCATTCCGATGGCGGTCACAACGACTTCCGCCCTTCCGTAAGTCACAAGGCTGCCCGAAAAAACCATATTCGTGCGGTCCGCCAGCGCCTGCTCTCCCTCTAAGACTCCCTCTTTTTTATCGACATTCGCCGCCTCTCCGGTCAGGGAACTCTCATTGACCTGCAGAGAGTGGCCCGCCAGGATCCTGCCGTCCGCGGCGACCAGATCTCCCGCTTCCAGCATCAGGATATCCCCCGGCACCACCTCCGCCGCAGGCACCTCGATCTTTTTCCCGTCACGCATCACTTTCGCATTCGGGGAAGACAGCGCCTTTAAGCTGTCCAGTGACTTTTCCGCTTTCACATACTGAAACGTTCCCAGAGCCGCGTTTAAGACCAGTACCACCAGTATGACCATGGTGCTTTCCAGATTTCCGGAAATGGCTGAAATAGCCGCGGCTACCAGCAGTATCAGCACCAGGACATCCAAAAACTGGCTGAAAAATATCTGGACTATGGATTTTTTCTTCTCTTCCTCCAGCTCATTTCTTCCGTAAGTCTCCCTTCGGGCCAAGACCTCCTCCGTCTTAAGCCCCTCCGTCCTGCTGTTCATTTCAAGCAGCACGTCCTCTGCCGGTTTTCGATACCATTCTCGCATCTTTTTCCTCCTTTTCCTGTCCGTACATCACTCGTCGCGCCAAACCACGGTACCGGCCGCTGATCGCGCTGTTTCCTTTCGCACCGCCGCCCCGGTAACAAAATGAGACTTTCCGCACAGAAAAAACAAACCTGATTCCCTGCGCCAAAAGTCTCATAACCATTTTCGTGGTATATATCACCAGATTTTTTCAAATCGCGTATGTTGATGATATATTTTTACTACTCCCTTTTGACTTCCATTGATTGATCCAGACACTATCTACACTTTAAAATAAGAAACGCGGTCTGTCAATTCCTTTTTTCTATTTCTTTTTCTCTTTCTTTTTCCTTTTCCCCTTTCTTCCGCTTTCTATTTCTTTTTCCTTTTTCCCTTTCTTCCGCTTTCTATTTCTTTTTCCTTTTTCCCTTTCTTCCGCTTTCTATTTTCTATTTCTTTTTCCTTTTCCTCTTTCTTTTTCTTTTCCGTTTTTAATGCCAGCGCTGCCCTGCCTCTCCGTCATCCCGCTTTTTCAGCCGCTCCTCTTTTTCTCTGCGCCCCCGGGCAAAGGCAAGAAACACCAAGATCTCGTGCGCCAGCAAGGGCATGGCTGCCAGCAGCAGCAGCTTGATCCATTCCAGCGCGCTAAGCCTGCAGGTTCCGAACAACGCCACCAGGGACGGCACCTCGGTCACTGCCGCCTGAAGCCCCATTCCAAGGAGAAAGGCGGCGATCATCCACCGGTTCTCAAAATGGTTCAAGCGGAACAGGGAGGTTTCCACATCCCGCATCCCAACGGCATGAAAGAGCTGGGACATGGCGAGAACGGTAAAGGCGTAGGTCTGGCACCGGCTTAAAACGGCAGGGTCTGAGAGGATATCGCGGATGCCCGCGATCGTCAGCGGGGCATTTTCCCGCAGCAGCATCCCTGCGGGAAGATGCAGGAACGCGGCAGTGCTGATGACGGCGATCAGAATGCCATAAAAAAACGTGCAGCTCCACCCGCCTCCGGCAAAAAGGCTCTCTTCCTTTCCCCGCGGCGGACGGTCCATATAGCTTTTCCCTTCCTCCGAATCGATGCCCAATGCCAGCGCGGGCAGGGAATCTGTGATCAGGTTGATCCACAGAATGTGGCTGGATTTCAACGGCGCCGCCAGCCCCAGGAGAACGGCAAAGAGCATCGTAATGATTTCTCCGAAATTTGAGGATAATAAAAATATCACCGATTTCCGTATGTTCTCGTAAATCGCCCGCCCCTGGGCGATGGCTTTGGCAATGGTGGCGAAATTATCGTCTGTCAGCACGATGTCCGCCGCGTTTTTTGCCACATCCGTTCCCGCCATTCCCATGGCGATCCCTACATCGGCTGATTTTAAGGAGGGCGCATCGTTGACCCCGTCCCCCGTCATGGCAGTGATCTCCCCGTTTTTCTTGGAAGCGGAGACAATCCGCGCCTTGTGTTCCGGGGATACATGGGCGAACACCCGCAGCCCGGGGAGCATTTCCGCAAGCTCTCCGTCCGTAACCCGCTCCAGCTCCTCCCCGGAAATGCACTCACTGGCGCTATCCGCAATCCCAAGCTCTCTTGCAATGGCAAAAGCCGTGTCCATGCGGTCCCCCGTGATCATTACGGTTTTTACCCCGGCGCGGCGGAACTCCTCCACCGCCTCCTTTGCTTCCGGGCGGACGGGATCCCTCAGTCCCGCCATGCCAAGGAAGGTCAGCCCGCTTTCCTCTATGCCGGCGGCATTCTCCCGCATTGCCAGTGCCAGTACCCGAAGGGCGCTCCCGGCAAATTCCGCGAGGGCCTCGTAAATGTGCTGCCTGCGCTCCGCGGTCAGAGGCTGCCTGCTGCCATTGAGGAGCATATACTGGCAGCGTTCTATGATCTCATCTGGCGATCCTTTGGAATAGGATATCCCGATCCCCGCCCCGCTATGTAAGGTCGTCATCATTTTCCTCTCTGAATCGAACGCAAGCTCCGCTTTCCGCGGCATCTGTTTTTCCAGCGTTTCCCTGTAAAGCCCGAAAGGCTCCGCCATGGCAAGCAGGGCAAGCTCCGTAGGATCCCCGAACCTTTCTCCCCCCGCGATCGAAGCGTCATTGCAGAGCACAGCCCCCTGTAAAAAATGGAGGTCTTTTTCATATTCTAATCGATCCGGATCCCGTATCTCCCCATTCGCGTAGCATTTTGCCACTGTCATGCGGTTCTGGGTCAGGGTTCCGGTCTTGTCCGAACAGACCACGCTGACGCATCCCAGGGTTTCCACGCTCGGCAGGCGCTTGACGATCGTATGGACCTTTACCATCCTGGAGACGCTTAAGGCCAGCACCATCGTTACGATCGCCGGCAATCCCTCCGGCACGGCCGCCACGGCGAGGGATATCGCCGTAATCAGCATTTCTCCCGCGTCCCGTTTCTGGAGGACCGCGATAAAAAACAGCATGACGCACAAAAAGACCGAAACGGTGCTTAAGACTTTCCCCAGATCCGCCAGGCGTTTCTGCAGCGGGGTCATCTCTGTTTTTGCCCCCTGTATCAAACGCGCGATCTTCCCGATTTCCGTGTCCATGCCGATGGCCGTCACGACCCCCTCCCCGCGCCCGCAGGTAACGATGGTGGTCATATATGCCTGATTTTTGTCCTCCGTGTTCTTAAGGACCGGCACGGATTCCCCGGTCAGGGCGGATTCCTCGATCTTTAAATGAACCGCGGCAGTCAAGCGCAGATCCGCCGGCACCTGCCTTCCGGCTTCTAAGCAGACGATATCCCCCGGCACCAGATCTGCCGCCGGTATCTCCCGGATGCGCTCCCCCTCCCGGATCAGCGCATGGGGGCTTGTCATCTCTTTTAATGCCTCCAGCGCTTTCTGTGCCTTTCCTTCCTGGATCACCCCAATGACGGCGTTGACCGCCACGACCGCCAGGATAATTCCCATATCCCCATATTCTTTCAGGATCATGGAGATGGCTGCCGCCGCAAACAAAATGAAAATGAGCGGGTCATTGAGCTGCCCTATGAAGCGGGCAGCCACAGACGGCTGTTCCTCGTTTTCCAGTACGTTTTCCCCCCTCTGCCGCGGCTGTTGATATTCCTGCACCTTTCGCTCCTCCCTTCCGCCGGCATTTTCACCAAACGCCGTTCTCATAAGATTTATCCTATCTTATGAGGACAGGCCGGAGTTTAGAACCACCGTCTTTTCCCTCTCTTTCGCGGGTAAAAATCTTGCCGCGGGACAGCCGTTTTTGTATTTTTTCATGCACAACCGCCGAAGGGGCTGCCGCAAGGTTGAATTTTATCTTTTTTTGTCGTATAATCATGGTAAATATTTCCAATTTTTATGTGCAGGTGAGAACAAGTGAAACGCAAGTATTTATCACAGAACGTGTATGAAGCGCTGCAGGAACGCTTTCATTACTTATTTAACGAATTTGACAATATTCTTCTTTCTTTTTCCGGGGGCAAGGACAGCGGCCTGCTTTTAAATCTTCTCTTGGATTTTCAGAAAAAATATTATCCCGACAGGCGCATCGGCGTTTTTCACCAGGATTTTGAAGCGCAGTACAGCGTGACGACTGAATATGTGGAGCGGACCTTTGAGCGCATCAAGCATGACGCAGACCCCTACTGGGTCTGCCTTCCCATGGCGACAAGGACTGCCCTGAGCAATTATGAGATGTACTGGTATCCCTGGGACGACGCGAAGGAAGACTGCTGGGTGCGGCCTATGCCGGATCGCCCTTATGTGATCAATTTAAAAAACAACCCCATCACCACTTACCGTTACAAAATGCATCAGGAGGACTTGGCAAAGCAGTTCAGCAGATGGTACCGCCTTTCCCATGGCGGCAAAAAAACCGTCTGCCTGCTCGGCATCCGCTCCGACGAATCCCTGCAGCGCTACAGCGGCATTTTGAACAAGAAATACGGCTACAAAGACACCTGCTGGATCAGCAACCAGTTCAAAGACGTCTGGTGCGCCTCCCCGATGTACGACTGGTCCGTCAGCGACGTCTGGCACGCAAATTTCGCTTTCCAGTATGATTACAACCGCCTGTACGACCTTTATTATATGGCGGGGCTTAAGCCGGATCAGATGCGCGTCGCTTCCCCCTTTAACGATTACGCCAAGGACAGCTTAAATCTCTACCGCATCATTGACCCGCAGATCTGGGTGAAGCTGGTAGGCAGGGTGCAGGGGGCGAATTTTGGCGCCATTTACGCCAAGACAAAGGCACTTGGCTATAAGAACCTCACTCTGCCGGACGGCCATACCTGGGAATCCTATACCCATTTCCTTTTATCCACGCTCCCGTCCAGGCTGCGGAAGAATTATGTGCGGAAATTCAAGACTTCGATCCAGTTCTGGCACAACGTAGGCGGCGGTTTGGAGGAGGAGACCATCCGGGAGCTGGAGGAGCATGGATATTCCATCCAGAGAAACGGCATATCCAATTACACCTTGATGAAGCGCTCCCGCATCATCTTTCTGGAAAAGATACCGGACCATACGGACGATATCAAGTCCTCTAAGGATATCCCGAGCTGGAAGCGCATGTGCTTCTGCATTCTGAAAAATGACCATATCTGCCGTTTCATGGGGTTCGGACTTACCAGGGAGCAGCAGGAAAACATTAGGTTTTTAAAGGAAAAATATAGAAAAGTAGGTGAATAAGA
>CAZAMD010000046.1:0-15699 GCA_964486485.1 uncultured Roseburia sp.
TCTGATTATATTTTCTATGCTATTATCTTCCTATGACGCTATCTTCTATGATACCATTTTCATATGATGCAGCAGCTCCTCCGCGCCATTTGCAATCCCGCACCGCGCGCCTCAAAACCCGCTGGCGCAGGCCGATGGCTCATATGCCGTCTTGCGCGCACATCCATGCGGGCATGATCTGCGCACAAGGATGCTGCGCTGAACTGCCGCCCTATGATATTCAGGGAAATCATTTCCAAACGATCACCAAAGAATCAATCCGGCAAACTGCCTTCTTTAAAATACAGTCTCATTATAAATACCGCCGCATGCAGCGATGCTATAACAAAACCGCTCCGATGCTTTCCCACCGCTTAAGTGTTATAAAACGCGTGTCTGCGTCGGGTTTTCATAGTATCATTATCGCTTTGAAATGTCAACACTTTTTTACATTTTTTGAGCAGCTATGTGCCGTGTTCCACCGCAGCCGCAGCCTTCGGTTTTTCCGCCTTCCGTCTTTGGTTTAGCTTTTGGCTCGCCTGATCTATGGTTGTTTTAGCAGCACTGTAATGATAAGGTTGTTTTCATACAAAAACTGCAGGAATGGGTTCTGATAAATATAGGAAATGACCATTTTCCCAAATTCGCTCGTTCCGCTTAGCGCCGCCAGATAAAACGCGATCCAGATCAGTATGAGCGCATACAATGCCCCTGCAAAGATCCCCAGTATTTTATTGATCCCATGAACGACCGGTATTTTTGATACTATGCCAAGCATTTTCGATGTGAAGTGCAAAAGAATCCACGCTGCGGCCGCAGCTATGAAAAAAGAAATCCCTTCTATCACAAATTCCGCCATCCCTTGGCCAATTCCCTCATAAATGCCCTTGGACTCCAGAAATCCAAACGCCGTCTCCCCCGTTTTTCCTATCGCGCGATCCAATACGCCATCCGGCAGATGAAGGCCCAATTCTGCCAGGCTCTCATATTGAGGATTTTCTGCCAGGGATGCCGGCGCGTTATGTTCTATGGTATCTCGTATTTCCGCGGTACAGCGCTCCTCTATTTTCTCACGCAAAGAAGTGTGTTCCAAGAGATACGTTTCTATATAGGGCGATGCCCACATCACAAATACCAGTGTGATCAGCCAGGAGAGGAACGAATATACGGTCCGGAGCAGTCCTCTCTGGTAGCCCCGTATCATTTCCCATGCCAGTAACAGCAATACTGCTATGAATACCCAGTTCCAACGCATCTTATTTCAGCCTCACTTTTTCTGTCGTGTCTTTTAATACAAATGTGTAATTCAAATATGCAGTTCCAGGTATGACCTTATAGATTGTTTCTTCAAATTCATAATGAAATTTATAAATCCCCCGTATGCTGTAAATATCGCAGATATTTTCATTGCGGATGCAGATTTCATTGTTGGGAAGAAATTCTATTTCTGTATATTCTGCCGCGAAATCCTTTTCCATCACAAGGCTTCCGCCCATGTCATATACGCACAGGCGGTCTGACGCCTCTTCACCCTCGCCGCTGGTCACTACTCCGATGTAATTTTGATTATAGAAGATGCTTTTTACTTCTTTTTCAAAAGGGACCTCGCCCGACTGCTGCGGTTTTTGCGCCCCTTTAAAGTACAGCAGCCCTTTATCCGAAAGCGCCATCAATGTATCGCTTGAGGCAAATTTTATCTCAGGGATAACCGTATCCTCAAAAGAATTTGCGCCGACCACATGATCTATCTCGTTTTCTCCCACGGATCCGAAATTGTAGAATGCTATGGTGCTTTTTACGCTCCCATCGTTGATATCCAGCATAGATACCGCCAGTTTGATCGCATCCTGCGACAGGGCGATTGCAATCGGATATCCTTTTTTCTCCCCATGGATGGCTCCCTGCACAAGATTTTTCCCTGATCTGTCATAAAGCGCCACATAGCCGACAGAGTCTTTGGTCATAAGGACCGCTATCGTACCCTGTGCCGCGGCGCAGACCTGCTCAATGGGCATGGTCGTCTCTATGCTGCCCTGGAGTCCCTCGGAAGTAAGTATGTAAATCATGTTTCCTTTTCTGTCGTAAATGGTCAGATAATCTTCACAGATATCTATCTTCGGATCCGCCATTTCATAGGTCTGATTCCAGATCAGTTCGTTTGCCGCATTTGTGTAAAACGCCCCGTCATTGCTGTATTTCAGAATGTTTCCCTTGAAATTTTCAACATGCGCCGCCTCTGTATCTTCTCGCGGGGCAGACTGCAGCACCTCAAAATTTTCATAGTGCCGCACAGCCAGAAACAGTCCGAAACCTGCCGCCGCAACAGCCAATGCGGCTATCGCGATCACGGTTCTTTTTATTATCTTTCCCCTATGCACACGCAGTTTCGCCTCATATTCTTCCATGTCTGCATGCTCTATCGTATGAAACCCTCTTTTGTTTTTTTCCGCCATAGTTCCTCTTTTCTGTTTTGCTGATTTCCGCGCTCCGCTCGTCTGCCATTTCCCGCGCGCGGCCGCCGCTGCCGGCTTCCCCTGGCGCCGCGCCCCGCTGTCTGCCGCTATTATACCATATATTTGGCGCAGCGGCTCGAAAAACTTCACTTCCTGATTCCGCTTATCCTTTCCCAAAGAAAACCCTATTTTTCTCCACGAACGAAATAGGGTTCCTTCCTGTGTGCTTACCGCATCTGTTTTTAATTCGGGAGCGTCAGATACTGTCCCGCATAAATCGCATTGGGGTCTTCAATGTTATTTGCCTTGCAGACCTCATCCATGACCGCCGTAGTCTGATAAAGCTTCCGGCAGATGGTGGCCATATTATCGCCTTTTTGGACAATGTAATATCCCTGCTTCAAATAATTCTGCGCTTCTGTCAAGGCTGCCGCCTCTTCTGCCTGCTTTCCGCTTTCAGAATCGGGCGTGTCCGTTTTCGTCTCTGTGGAAGATGGCTCCGCGGAAGACGGCTCCGTGGATGGCGCCTCCGCGGACGCATTCTGGTCTGAAGCAGCGTTTCCCTCCGCAGCATTCTCCCCGGCAGCTGTTTTATCCTCCCCTTCCTCTGTCTTTCCGCCCGTTCCTGCGGCCGTGCCATGTTCCCCCGCAGCATTTTTTTCTTCTCCAGCCGCGCCGCCTGTAACCGCTTCAGCTTTTTCTGTAGCAGACGGCTCGCCTCCCGCCTGCTGCCCGGATGCCGCCTGGCTTTCTGGCGTTTCCTGCGCGGCAGCCTCAGTACCGGTCTGCTTTTCTACGTTTCCTTTGACCTGCTCTATCTGAACGGCATCTGATGTTTCTGTTTCTTTTGCCTCTGCGCCAGCCGCTATGGTATTCATCTTTGCCAGTGCGTTCTGCATATCGTTCATTTTCTGATAATTCTGGTATGCCGCAAATCCCAGCACAAAGACCAGTACCGCCAGCAGCAGCGAAGATGAAACTACCGGCATCCGCTCTTTCTCCTGCTTCTGCGCCATATGCTGCCTGTAACTGCCCTCTTTCCGCCTTGTGTTTCTGCGCAAATAGGCGTCCGCGTCCGCTTCTCTTTCCGCCTGACGGGTTTCCTCAAAATAGATGCGTTCCTGAATATCTAAATTTTCCTGCCGTTTCAAGGATTTTTCCGCTTGTTTCACGGAGGGCTTCTCACCCTGCCGTTTTATCGGTTTTTCCGCATGCTTCACATTGTTTTTTTCCTGTTCTCTCCTGACAGGCTTTCCCGCCTGCTTCCTGCCTGCTCTCTCCGCCTCTGATGCTAGAGATCCCTCTTTGCCGTCTGCAGCCTCGCTTTTTTCCGGCGCCATATAGTCAGCGGCCGCCGAAGCGCCTTTTCCATAATATATGTAAAATCCATCTCTCCGATATAGGCGGTTGCCTCTGCTGCTGTAAAAAGATTCTTCTCCCTCCAGGGTATCCATCAGGAACAGCACCTGGTGTTCTCCCCCAAAATGGTTTTGGTGAAGCTTCTCGATCCGGCCGTTGAGATTGGGCAGATATCCTCTGATATCCATTGCCCATCCTACGATCGCCATGTTATCATGGTCTTTTTTCAGCTTCTTATAGATATAGCCCCAGGTATTGTCGTTCCACTGCGGAAGCTCTCCGTCAAAGCTCATTTCTTCTAAGCGGATGGCGCTCTCAACAAACGTACACTGCCTCCCTGTGTAATTTTCAAACCTGCCCAACAATATATAGGCTGATTTTTCCAACTGGCCGTCATAGGGATGCAAGTAACGGTAAACCTTGTCCTCCACATAGATTCTATCGCCGATATCCGGTTTACCGATCTGTTTGATTTCTTTTGGTAAGACTTTTTCTTTCGTAGTGCCATAGTCTTCTTCCCGGATGATTTCTATCATGCCATTTCTCCTTTCTGCGGCTTTGCCGTTTCCTTTGGAGAAATGTTAGCACAGCTTGTCTAAATTTTTTGGTGGATTGTGGACTGATTTTCTAAAACTTTTCGACAAAAGGGGAAGTGCCTGCCCTTATCCGAAAGGCTCAGTCGCTTCCCCTGGTTCCTTATTTCAAAAACGCTTTGACCTTTTTCGATATGCCCTCCGCATCTAATCCATACTTATGGATCAGTTCTAATGCCGGACCTGATTCGCCAAAGACATCTTCTATCCCGATTTTTAGAACTTTCGCGGGAGCCTCCTCGCACAATACATCGCAAACGGCACTCCCCAATCCGCCTATCGTGGAATGTTCCTCTACCGTCACTGCCTTTCCGGTCTTTAACACGGACTTCACCACCAGCTCCCGATCCAGAGGCTTGATGGTATGGATGTTGATGATTTCCGCGCGGATCCCCTCTGCCTCCAGCATTTTCTCCGCTTCTATGGTTTCTTTCACGCAAAGCCCTGTGGCAAAAATGCTGACATCGCTGCCCTCTTTTAAGACGATCCCTTTTCCGATTTCAAATTGATAAGTAGCTTCCTCATTGAATACCGGGACCGCAAGGCGCCCGAAGCGGAGATAAACCGGACCGTTATGGCGGTATGCGGCATACACTGCCGCCTTGGCCTCCACAGCATCCGCCGGGTTGATCACAACCATTCCCGGAATAGTGCGCATTAAGGCAATGTCCTCCAGGCACTGATGGGTGGCTCCGTCCTCGCCGACGGATATTCCCGCGTGGGTCGCCCCGATCTTGACATTCAGATGCGGGTATCCGATGGAGTTGCGCACCTGTTCATAGTTGCGACCTGAGACAAACATCGCAAAAGAGCTGATAAAGGGGACTTTTCCGCAGGCCGCAAGCCCTGCAGCGATCCCTGTCATATTTGCTTCGGCAATGCCGATGTCCCAGTGGCGCTCTGGAAACGCCTCTTTAAAGAGGCTGGTTCTGGTTGACTCTGCAAGATCCGCATCTAACACGATCAATTCCTCATGTTCTTTGCCGATTTCCACCAAAGCACTGCCATAGCTTTCTCTTGTGGCAATTTTCTTTACTTCTGACATAGCGCTTCCCCCGCTTTCTCTAAATCTGCCATCGCAACCTTATACTCCTCATCGTTGGGAGCTTTCCCATGCCATTCTACGGCGTCCTCCATAAAGGATACGCCCTTCCCCTTTAAAGTTTTTGCAATGATTGCCGTCGGCATGCCCTTGGTCTGCCGCGCTTCCTGAAAGGCCCTGCGGATTTCGTCAAAGTCGTTTCCGTTAATGGTAATCGTATGGAAATTAAAAGCTTCAAATTTCTTGTCGATCGGATATGGGGAGCATATCTTGCCTATGTTTCCGTCAATCTGGAGGTCATTGTTGTCTATGATGGCTGCCAGGTTGTCCAGCTTGCGGAAACCCGCCCACATTGCCGCCTCCCAGATCTGCCCCTCCTGGAGTTCCCCGTCTCCGCAAAGCGCGTACACCCGGTAGTCTTTTTTATCAAGCTTCCCCGCCGCCGCCATGCCCAGCGCTGCGGAAAGTCCCTGTCCCAGAGAACCAGATGACATATCCACTCCCGGAACGCTTTGCATATCCGGATGCCCCTGTAAATAAGAGCCCGTGTGGCGCAGGGTCATCAGATCCTCTTTCGGGAAAAATCCTTTTTCCGCCAAAACGGCATAAAGCCCGGGCGCGGTATGCCCTTTGGACAGTACAAAACGGTCACGGTCTGCTTTTTGCGGGTCTCGCGGGTCTATGTTCATCTCTTCAAAATATAAATAGGTAAAAATATCTGCCGCGGAAAGCGAGCCGCCGGGATGCCCCGACCGGGCGCTATGCACCGCTGTTATAATGCTTTTGCGGACTTCATTGGCTATTTTTTGAAGTTCCAGATTTGTCATGGGTATCTCTATTTCCTTTCTTGTTTCAGATTGTCCTATGGCACTCCCCCGCTCGGACAAACAAGCGCCAGAGGCCCTTTATAATTCTGTCCTGCCTTCCAGGGCGCGGAGCAATGTTACTTCGTCAATATATTCCAAATCGCCTCCCACAGGAACGCCGCTGGCAATCCTAGTGGCTTTGATGCCTGTGGGCTTGATCAATTTACTGAGATACATGGCTGTGGTTTCTCCCTCCAGGCTGGAGTTCGTGGCAATGATGACCTCGTCCACCTCCTGCTGCAGGCGCAGCATCAGTTCCTTGAGCTTGATATCGTTTGGTCCGATTCCAAGCATCGGGGAGATGGCTCCATGAAGCACATGGTACACCCCGCCGTATTTTCCTGTTTTCTCATAGGCGGCAAGATCCCTTGTGTTCTCCACGACCATAATGGTTTTGCGGTCCCTTGCGGCATCTCTGCAGATGGGGCAGACCTCTTCATCCGTGAGGGTGAAACATTCTCTGCAGTAACGGACATTTTGCTTCGCCTCCACGATGACCGCCGCGAGAGTCTCTACCGCCTCTTTTGGCATATTTAGAATGTGAAATGCCAGCCGCTGCGCGGACTTTGTGCCAATGCCCGGCAATAAGGACAATTCCTGTATTAATTTACTGATCTGCCTGCTGTAATAATCCATTGCTTCCCTCAGCTTTATCCCATCTTTGCCATTTCTTTTTTTCCCCGCAATACGCTCTTTTTATCTTAATAGATATTATTCATTTTTACAAGTTTATTTTTTACTAAAATCTCGGTCTGTTTTTTTCCCTATTTGGTTAATTTCATGCTATACTGTTTTTATCTTATGCAGGATAAACGGATTCCTGCCTGCCATTTTAAGGCAATGCTTCCAAGTTTATGCAGCCATGCAATTTTATGATCAACAGGCAATTTATGGCTGCCAAGCATGATTATGGCTATCAGGCATAGTTATGGCTGCCAAGCATGATTATGGCTGCCAAGCATGATTATGGCTGCCAAGCATGATTATGGCTGCCAGGCAATTTATGTTTGCCAAGCAATTTTATGATTGCTATGCAGTTTTATGATTGCTATGCAATCTTGTTCTTACAGGAGGATTTATGAAAGAAAATATTGCGACCATTCCATTGATGGAGGCCTTTGAGGCAAATGATGAGTGTCCTTTCTGTCATCTGGAACGCAAAGCAGAGCAGCACGCGGTTTCTTTTATCTTAGGCTCTGCTTACATGGAAGATGACATCCGGGAGAAGACCGACGCTGCCGGTTTTTGCCGCCACCATTTTAAGATGATGTATGATTACGGCAACCGCCTGGGCAACGCCCTCATTCTCAGCACGCATCTGAAAAGATTAAACGCAGAGCTCGCAAAAGAAATGAACGCTTTTACCCCGGAAAAGTCCGGTCTGCTAAAACGCATGAAAAAGACCGACGCCACCGGAGAGCGCTCTCCCGGCACGCCTCTTGGCGCATGGATTTTTGCCAAGGCAAAAAGCTGCTATGTCTGCGATCATTTTAACCAGATTTACGGCCGGTATCTGGATACTTTTTTTGATCTGTATCTGAAAAATGAGGAGTTCCGCCAAATGTTTGCAAGCAGCAAGGGATTTTGCCTCCCCCACTTCGGCGATTTAGTGGAAACGGCAGAGAACCGGCTTAGCCTTTCCCAGAAAAAGGCGTTTTACCAGCAAGCGTTTTCTCTCATGCGGGAAAATATGGAGCGGCTGCAAAGGGAAGTCTCCTGGTTCGTCGAGAAAAATGATTACCGCAATAAAGATAAGGACTGGGGTTCCTCCATTGACAGCATTCAAAGGGGAATGCAGAAATGCGCCGGCGGATATCCGGCAGATGAGGTATTTAAGGCCAAACCGTAGAAAACAGATCGGACGGCGATACCGCGCAAGACGCGGCATTGCTGAAAAAGCGCGCTCCGCTCACCTCTGGATCTCTCCGGAAAAGTGATTGGAGCGCGCTTTTTCTTTGCGGGGGCTGTTTAGAACATTCCTCCCAAGCCGCCCATCCCACCTGTGATTTTTGCCATGGAATTCTGGGAAACCTCTTCCAGCTGACGGAGGGCTTCATTGACAGCCGCCATGATCAAGTCTTCTAGCATCTCAATGTCGTCCGAATCGACGACTTCCTGGGATAATTTCACTTTGGTGATCTCCCTTTTGCCGGAAACCGTGACTTCCACCGCTCCGCCGCCCGCGGCAGCCGTGATCTCCTTTTCCTCTAATTCTTTCTGGGCTTCCTCCATCTGGCGCTGCATTTTCTGCGCCTGTTTTACCAAGTTGTTCATGTTTCCCGGCATATTGCCCGGAAATCCGCCTCTTTTTGCCATTGTTTATCCTCCTTAAAAATCGTCTTCTTCTATTTCGATGTGAATGAGCTGGCGAAGATCCGGAAAGACCTCTTTACTCGGATGGCCAGTATCGTTTAATTTTACCAGAAGTTCTACCTCTTTGCCAGTCCTTTCCGCGATCGCTTTTTTTAAAGCGTCCTGGCAGTCCGAACGGTTCTCGTCAATATAGCGGTAAGCATTCTCATCTTCAAATACCAGCAATAGGGCATTACCCTCTCCCAAAGACGGCGTCGCCTTTTTCAGGAAATTCCTCGTCACCGCTGTCAGTTGGGATAAAATCCCGTTCCAGCTGCTGACGATCTGCCTGATGTCCTCCGGCACTGTCGCCGGAAGCTCCGCTTTAACAGCGCTTTCTTCTTTAGCAGCGCTATCCGCAATATGGCTTTGCCTTGCCGCGCTTTCCTCTGCCATCACTGCGCCTTTTTCTATTTTTTTCTCAAGGCTGTCCAGTCTGTCAACCAGGGAGGAATAATCCGTCTCCATCTGCGGCCTGCAGATCTTGATCAAGGCGATCTCTATCAGGATACGTTTCTGGTTCGCATATTTGATCTGATTGCCCAGATCCGAAAAAATGCGGATATAGCGCATCAAGACCTCCGCGTCCGCCATCATAGCCTCTTCCTTCAGCAGGGCAAGGTTTTCTGTGGACATATCCAGCACATCTTCCATATTTTCCGAACTCTGCAGCAGCATTAAATTCCGCAGATACCAGGTGAAGTCTGTGATAAACTGTCCCAGTTCTCTCCCCTCAGTCACCATCTCATCTACGACGGCAATGACTCCTGTCACGTTTTTTTCTAATATCCGCCGCAGGAGGCGGCTGAAGATCTCCGTGTCTACCGCTCCCAGCGTGTCAAGGACTTTATCATAAGTAAGCTCCTGGCCCAGGTGAAATGCGATGCACTGATCCAGCAAGCTTAACGCATCGCGCATGGAGCCGTCCGCCGCTTTTGCCACATAGCGGATCGCTTTTTCCTCCGCCGCCACCTGTTCTTTTTCCATCAGCTCTTTCAATCTTGACGAGATGGTGTCAATGGATATCCTGCGGAAATCATACCGCTGGCAGCGGGATAAAATGGTAACAGGTATTTTATGGGCTTCTGTGGTCGCCAAAAGGAAGATGACATAGGACGGCGGTTCCTCTAACGTCTTTAACAGCGCGTTAAATGCTCCTATAGACAGCATATGGACTTCGTCAATGATATAGACTTTGTATTTCCCCTCCGCCGGACGGTATTCCACCTCCTCGCGGATCTGGCGGATGTTATCCACGCCGTTATTGGAAGCCGCGTCGATTTCAATGACATTCATGGACGTTCCGGCTCCGATCGCCCTGCAGGAAGGGCATTCTCCGCACGGGCTTCCATCGGACGGATGTTCACAGTTTACCGCTTTCGCGAAAATCTTTGCGATGGTCGTCTTTCCTGTCCCCCTCGTTCCGCAAAAGAGATAGGCATGCCCGATCCGGTCCGCCTTTATCTGATTTTTTAAAGTTGTGACAATATGCTCCTGCCCCTTTACGTCCTCAAATTCCCTGGGGCGGAACTTACGATAAAGCGCCGTATATGACATCGTCAGCCTCCATACTGCTTTTGCTCGCTTTCACGATTTAATCTCCAAAGCTGATGCCGATCCTTTTTGCTTCTTTTATCATCTGGCTGTCCGGATCGACCGTCTTTAACTTGCCGGCGACTTCCGACAAGGGGACCCGCTTCGTCTTTCCGTTTACCATTGCGATCATGTTGCCATAATCCTCGTCCATAATCGCTTTTGCGGCGGCAGAGCCGAGCCTGGTGCAGAGGATCCTGTCATAGGGGCAGGGAGTCCCGCCCCTTTGGGTATGTCCCGGTACAGTAACCCGCACTTCAATGCCGGTCTGGGCTGAAATCTTATTTGCAATTTCATAGGAAACGGAAGGATATTTCCGCTTTGCCGCTTTCTCTTTGTATTCCTTTTTGGAGAGCGCGGCATCTTCCTTGGAGATCGCTCCCTCCGCGACCGCTAAAATGGTAAATCCTTTCCCCTCCTTGGTCCGCTTGTCGATCGCGCTGATGACCTTCTTGATGTCATAAGGGATTTCCGGCAGCAATATGATATCCGCGCCGCCCGCCACGCCGGAATGGAGAGTCAGCCACCCCACTTTATGACCCATGACCTCGACGATAAATACCCGGTTATGGGAAGCAGCCGTGGTGTGAATGCAGTCGATGCATTCCGTGGCTATATTGATAGCGCTCTGAAATCCAAAGGTTACATCCGTGCCATAAATATCGTTGTCAATCGTTTTGGGAAGATGGATAATATTCAGCCCTTCTTCCCTGAGCAGGTTGGCGGTTTTCTGCGTCCCGTTCCCTCCAAGGATGACAAGGCAATTCAGGTTTAATTTATGATAAGTCGATTTCATTGCCGCCACCTTGTCAAGGCCATTGGCATCTGGCACGCGCATTTGCTTAAACGGCTGCCTGGAGGATCCTAAAATCGTGCCTCCCTTTGTCAGGATGCCTGAAAAATCAGCAGATGTCAAAAGGCGGTAATCGCCGTAAATCAGGCCTTTATATCCATTTAAAAAGCCATAAACCTGAAGATTTTCCACATTCGCGCTCAGTCCCTTTACCACGCCGCGCATCGCCGCGTTTAATGCCTGGCAGTCACCGCCGCTTGTCAACAGTCCTATTCTTTTCATCCCTGTCTCCTCCTGATCTTGATCGGATGCCCTGTGTCCTGTTATGGATTTTTACCTGAGCATCCCCTGCATCCTTGTTTTTCCATAGCATATATAAAATATTACCCTTTTCTCTCCCATTTTGCAATATTTTCAATCAATTTTCAAAAGGATGCCGAGCGGAAACTCCCGTTTTTAAGGAAGTTCCCGTCCGGCATCCCTGTCAGCGTCCGTTTTTATTTTTACTCCAGCAGATTCTGCATGCTCCGCAAGCTGATGGCAAGCGTAGACGTATTGTGCAGCAGCGCGGAAGCTCCCGGCTGCAGGATCCCGCCCGCTCCTAACAAAATCAGGCCCGTGTTAAATCCGACGATTACACGGTAATTTTTCCTGATCCGCTTCATCAGTGCATTGCCGAGGGCTTTTAATGTAACGATCTCATACAGGCTGTCCGCTCCTATTGTCACATCTGCAACCTCTCTTGCAATCTCCGCGCCGTCACTGATGGCGATCCCCACGTCTGCCGCGGAAAGCGCCGGGGAATCATTGATGCCGTCCCCGATCATCATGACCGTCCGCCCCTGCCGTTTCTCCCGCTCGATAAACTTAGCCTTATCCTCCGGCAAAACTTCAGCGTAATACTCATCAACCCCAACTCTTCCGGCAATGGAAGCGGCAACCCTTTCACTGTCTCCGGTCATCATGACTACCTTTTTGATGCCTGTTCTCCTAAGCGCGTTTATCACATCCGCCGCCTCCTCCCGAAGGGGATCTTCAATGCAGATCACCGCGGCCAGCACAGAATCCACCGCCATATACAAATGGGAATATTCATCGGGAAGCTCCTCGTATCTCTGCTCCATTCCATCCGGAATGCGACACGCTTCATCTTCAAATACAAAGTGATGGCTTCCGATCACCACTTTCTTCTCCCCGATCCGGGAAGAAATGCCATGCGCTACAATATACTCTAACGCCTGGTGCATTTCCTCATGCTCCAATTGCTTTTCCTTTGCAGCCTCCACTACAGCCCTTGCCATAGAATGGGGGAAATGTTCCTCCAAGCAGGCGGCGATCCGCAGGAGTTCATCCGGTTCTTTCTCATGAAATGACACTACCCGCGCCACCGTAGGCCGCGCTTTTGTCAGTGTCCCCGTCTTGTCAAAAACAACCGTGTCTGCCTTTGCCACTGCCTCTAAAAATTTCCCGCCCTTAACGGTAATGTGATATTCACTTGCCTCCCTGATGGCCGACAATACAGAAATGGGCATGGCAAGTTTTAAGGCGCAGGAAAAATCCACCATCAGGACGGAAAGCGCCTTCGTGGCATTGCGCGTCAAAAGATACGTCATGCCGGTCCCTGCCAGCATATACGGCACCAATTTATCTGCCAGATGCGCCGCCTGCCCCTCCATGGAAGATTTCAGCTTTTCCGACTCCTCGATCATGGCGGCGATCCGCTCAAAACGGCTGTTTCCGCTTAACGCATCCACAGAAACCGCCAGCTCTCCTTCTTCCAGCACCGTTCCCGCATAGACATAACTCTCCCGCTGCTTATGAACCGGCACCGCCTCTCCTGTCAGGGATGCCTGATTCACCATCCCCTCTCCTTCTAAAACAATGCCATCAAACGGAATGACCTTGCCCATGCGGACAATCACCTCGTCTCCCGGATGAATTTCAGCAGCGGAGACGAGCATCTCCTGTCCATCCTTCCGCAGCCATACTCTGTCGATGTTTAAAGACATGCTCCTCGCCAGATCATCCACCGACTTTTTGTGCGTCCACTCCTCTAAGATTTCCCCGATCCCAAGCAAAAACATGATAGAGCCTGCCGTCTTAATGTCTCCTCTGAATATGGACACGCCGATGGCTGTCGCGTCGAGTACCGGAACCTCCAGCTTTCCCCGGCACAGCGATCTGATTCCCTTCCACAGATACGGAATGGATTTCATCAGCACAAATCCCACTCTGGCCGGATAGGGAAGGAAGAGCTTCGCTCCATACCGGAGTACTGCCTGATGGATCAGTTTTTCCTTATACGTCTCGTTCAGCTTCCTCACGGAATTTTCCAGAAAGGCTTCCGGAACCTCTGCGCTCTCATACCGGAAATCGCGCAGCAGTGAAAGCACCTTGTCCCGCTCTCCCTCATAACAGATCACCACGTCCTGGGTCCGTCTCTGCACAGTGGCTTTTTGGATCCAGGAAGGTTCTGACAGCGCATATTGCAAGATATCCGCCTCTCTGCAGGACATTCCGTTCTGAAGCATATGTACCCGGATCCTGCCCCTGATCTCATGCTTAATTATAAACTTCATAGACCGCCTCCCTCTTCCTGACAAACAAAGAGCGCAAAACTACATCTATAACAAAACATGTCCTTTCTGTTCCTATGCGGCATATGCTGCTTTATCTTTCTGCCGCAGCCTCCACGGCATCCGTCTTCTCATCTTCCCCACAGACAGCCTCAGCCTCTTTTGACGCTCTCTTCTCATTGATCTGCTGCGCCTCTGCATAAATGTCCTCCGCATTCTCCTGGATCGTCACTGCAGTCTTCATTACGCAGTCCTTCGCGCGCAAAACCGCCGCCGTGCAGTTTGTGTAAAGTTTTTTGGCGTCTTTGCCAGATAAAAGCTTCACCCCTGCCGTTCCGAACAGAACGCCCGCTGCAAAAATACCCATTTTCTTTCCATCGATTTTCTCAATAAAATGAAACATTGCAATTCCCCCTTTTCTCTTATTTGTGTTTGTAACCGGTATACATGGTCATGAAAAAGCAGAACACTGTCGCCCATGCCCAAAATCTGTGTTTTTCCATGTTCACCCCTCCCATCGGTAATTCCATAGCCATGAGCAAAACCCTACATATTCAGTATTTATGCGGTTTTGCAAGGCATGGCAGACCTCTTTATCACTCCCAGAACTTTTGGTTCTGTATTTATAGTAACAATCAGCTCCAAATGGTATCATTAAGTTGTCAAATCAATCATACAGAAAGGAGCTGGTTGCTATCTACCGTCAAGAAATTTTAAAAGACATCTGTCTTTTCACTTCACAACCTGCCGTTAAATTTTATGATTCCCTTTTCCTGAACCTCGATTTATCTTCCGTCCAGGAATACCCATGCACCGGCCGGAAAGGTTTTTCCACCCATGCCATGATCTGTGCCTTTATCGTTATGAAATTCCAATCTGAATACGCCTGCCCATATCAGTCTCTTAGCAATGGCTGTTGCTGCCATCACTATGCCGGGCTACCAATCTTACCGCAAACGAAAAACAGCTTTTTTCATGTTCAAAAGCCAACTGCCAAGTCCTTCTGCTGAGTGAATGCGTTTTGCTCATCTCTATTATGTTTTTTAATAGTACCAAAAACAGCTGCTACGCAACAACTTGCCGATTTATTCTCTTCTATCAAGTATTATACCATATTTTTCATTCTGAGGAATAAAAATTTTGAAACATTTACGGGATAGAGGGTGGCTGCCTATCAAAATTTTTTTGTGTTACTTTATCACACATGAGGGGGTGCGGACATTTTCTTGGACTGGTCAAGCTGATAATCCAAGGCTCTGCCTGTACTCCATAGGGCGCATGTTTCCAAGTGATGTTTTTATCCTCTTTTCGTTGCACCATACCAGATATTCATTCAGAATTCCAATAAATTCCTGAATACTTATACCTGTCCAATCCCAATTGTAAAACATTTCGTTTTTCAAACGGCCAAATAACCCCTCACAGGCGGAATTATCAGGGGAACATCCCTTTTTAGACATGGAACGCTCCAGTCCGGCTTTCTCCATGCGGCTTATCCAGCCGAGCCAGCGATAGTGGCATCCCTTGTCAGAGTGCACTATGGGGCGCTCTGTTTCCTTTAGCCGTGAAACCGCACCATCCAGCATTGAAATGCTATAATAAAGTTGTAACGAGAGTGGCTAATGGGATATAATCAAAATCACAGGAAAAGAGGTATGTACTGGTCAACAAAAACTAGACACAAAACTCAATTTTTTTGTCACTATAAAACGGAAATATGTACTCACTCAGACGCCAGCCTTGACAGCGCTACGAAAATCGCCGGTTAAGTCTTACCGACGGCGATAAACTCATGAGCAGATTTCAATTTCCACCGTCGTCATTCTATTGTAGCGATTTTCTACGTCTGGCTGTCAAGGCCGGGCCGCTTACGCGGTGGCTGATTTCTTTTCCACCTCCGGCTCCAAATCTATGAGCAGATCAATACATGCCCTCTGACGCATAAGTCTCCCTGTACTGTTTCGGAGTAAGATAATTCAAAGAATACGCGGGGCGCTCTTCACTCAATTACCACCGGCTGAAGCCGGTGGTAATTGAGTTATCCAGAAAAAACATAAGGAGTCTGTATGATGAAGACAATGATAAAGGAAAAT
>CAZAMD010000047.1:0-15694 GCA_964486485.1 uncultured Roseburia sp.
CTTCTGGCAGTTTATGTTATCCGCATGGATGTTTCCCTAGAACTCCCGCAGCAGCCCCCTTATGCCGCTTTCCCCGTAAATGCGCTTATAATATGCCACCTCTCCCTGAATCAGTTCATCAATGACCCGCATTCCGAGCAGTTCCACCGGCGCTTTATCGTCCGTCATAAGATAAGTTCCCGCTTCGTAGGAAGTAAGGCTCTTCTCCACTTCCTCCATCAGTAAAGCCAGATCTTCCTCTGCGATGGATGCGCGGTTATTGGAAAAATAAGACAGCATCTTAGGATCGTTCGAGGCAAACAGCTCGCGGTTGATGGAACCTTTTACATCCACGGTATAGACCTCGTCAAAGACGCTTGCAATGGTATCTGCCAGGTACTGGTTGATATTTCCCTCTTTGCCGCCCCGCATGTTCATATTGACCACCATCACACCGTCCTCTTTCAAATGCTCTTTTACCAGAGTAAAAAATTCCACCGAGGACATCTGGAAAGGAATGGTGATATCCTGGTAAGCGTCTACCATGATCACATCATAGGTTTTCTCCACCGCGTTCAGATAGGCTCTTCCATCGTAGGTGACAACCTCCACATCCTCAGGCAAGCGGAAATACTGTCTGGCCAGATCCGTGATTTTCCCGTCAATCTCCACGCCTTCCATGTTCATATCTCCAAAATATTTTTTGCATTGAACCGCGTAAGTGCCGGTTCCCATGCCAAGGATCAGCACCTCACTCTGCCGGTCCGGCCCTCGCTTTGTCATCAGGGGAGCCGCCATCGCGTAGTCATAGTACATGCCTGTCAGCCCCTCCTCCTTGACCAAAAGGGACTGCACGCCAAACAGTACATTGGTCGAGAGAATGATGTTTTTTTCATTTTCCTTCACCTGTAAATAATTATAGACAGATTCCCCCTCGTAGACTAGATCCTCCTCCCAGAAAGCAAAACGGCTGGATGCGCCCAGCATACAGCAGAGAAGAAAAAGCGCCGCGGAAATGACGCACTTTCCCCTGCACGCTTTTTCGCTGATAAAATAAATCAGGGCAAGCGCCAGCAGAATCCCCGCAAATATCAGAAATGTGACAGAGGTTCCCACCGACGGTATCGTCACAAAGGTAGGAACAAACGTGCCTATGATGCTGCCAATGGTGTTAAAGGCTCCCAGCGTCCCCACGGTCTTGCCGCTGTCATCCAGGCTGTCCACCGAATATTTCGCCAGGGAGGGCGTCACTGTCCCAAGCAGAAACAAAGGAAAGACAAACACGACCATGCAGGCCGCAAAAGCCGCCCAGATTAAGAAGTTGCTGTTTACCGTAAAAATCAGCAGCGCGGAGATTCCCAGAATGATATATTTCCCCAGAACCGGAATGGCGGCAATCCACACTGCCGCGATCAAAATCCTCCCATAGAGTTTATCTGGATTTGGATCTTTATCCGCGCTTCTTCCCCCATAGAGATTGCCCAGCGCCATAGCGATCATGATCGTCCCTATGATGATCGTCCACACGATCTGGGAAGAACTGAAGTAGGGGGCGAGCAGCCTGCTGGCTCCTAATTCCACTGCCATGACAGACATCCCCGCAAAAAATTCGGTCAGGTATAAAAATAATTTGCTCTTTAAAATCGCTGCTTGTCTCATTCCGTCTTGCCCCTTCCACTTTTTAGAATATTTTCGTCGTCCATTCCGGTCAGTCCCGGGCTTCCCTGCTTCCCATGCTCCTCTTTGCCATATCCTCCGTCACGATTCTTCTTTCCCCTGTTTTTCAAGGCTGTATTTCCCGTATATCTCAAAAAAACTATCTGTGTCGATGGCATCCCCGGTATCTAATTCTAAGTTCTCCCACAGATTTTGGTTCAATTTCGAGGAAAGACCGGAAACAAACGCATTGTAGACGTCATCAAACGCCTCTTTTTCTCTTTTTTCCACAATATTGGATTTATTCGCTTCCGTCAGCTCCTCTTCATATTTGTTCAGGCATTTTATGAAATAGTAGCCGTCCTCCGTCTTTATCCCGCCGGAAACCTCCCCGTTGTCCAGCTGGAAGGCCGCTTCCTCCACTCCCTTTGGCAGCTCGTCCCTCGCCGCCGTCACCTGGATCGAATCAAGCTGGCTGTAGGTGGCTGCCAGAGAGGCAAAGTCATCTCCCTCCTTTAGTTTTTCCGATATTTCCGAGGCGCTCGCCTTATCTTCCACGAATATCTGCATGATCTCAATGACCCTCGCCTCATCGTCGCTTACCTCTTCGTTGACACTGCTCGTAAGGGAATGATAAACTTTCTGCGCCAGGGCATAATGGCTGTAATATTCCAGAAGATCGCGCTCTGATACCCCGAGATACTCCAGCTCCGCCTTGGAGAGGGAGGCGTAATATTCCTCTGCCGCCTCTCTCATGCTGTCCGTTTCCTCCTCCGTCAGCTCCACTTCCCGCGATTCTGCCAGCAGATTCATGCAGACCACCTGGACTAATTCCTCCAGGGCAAGATCCTTTACATACGCCTCCAGGGATCGGCTGCCGAAGTCATGCTTCCACAGATCCAGTCCGTAGGCCGTCCCGTAGATGTTCTGGTAGTTTGCCAGATACACCTTTGCTTCTTTCAGTCCGCATGCCGTATGTTCCATTTGAAATACTTGTTTGTCCGTAAGCGGGCCGGAAACTATGATCTCATGGTTTCCGATCCTGCATCCACCCAGCAGGAGCGCCATGCAAAGGGCGCCTGCCGCCGTTCCCATCCATCTGTTTTCCATCGGTATCTTTCCCTGATCCACTCATCTGTCTGCTGCTGTCCGCTCCGCGCCCTGCAAAAGCGGCTGTCCCGGCAGACAGAAACCTCTGTTTTCACTGCTGCTCCGTAAAAATTTCCTGTTTCTTATCCATCAGACCGTCTTTAAAATGCTTCTTGCCACAGAGATGCCGTTCGCGGAGGCCTGCTGCAGGCCCCTGGTCACAGAGGCTCCGTCGCCGATGGCACGCAGTCCTTTTACATTGGTTTCAAAGTCCTCATTTACCACTACTTTGTTGGAGTAAAACTTGACCTCTACCCCGTAAAGGAGCGTCTCGTCGCTGGCAAGCCCCGGCGTCACCTTATCGAGCGCCATGATCATTTCCTCGATATCTACCATGATACGGTGGGGAAACACCAGCGATAAGTCTCCCGGCACGGCATCCTTTAAGGTCGGTATCAGGTTGTTCCTGCAGAGCCGCTCTTCCGTAGTCCTCCTCCCCCGCTTAAAATCCCCGAATGTCTGGACTAAGATCTTCCCGTCGCAGAGCATGTTGGAAAGCTGGGCGATCTGCTTGCCGTATTCGATGGGAGTCTTAAAAGGCTTCGTAAAGTTTTTGGAAACTAAGATCGCAAAATTGGTGTTATCGGTCTTTAGCTCTTTCGATTTGTAGGCGTGTCCGTTTACGACGGCAAGGCCGTCGTCGTAGTATTCCGCCGCCACTTCCCCGGAGGGATTGGAACAAAAAGTGCGCACCTTGTCATCAAAGGTCGGGGTGTGATATACCAATTTTGCCTCATAGAGATTTTGATTCAAAAACTCCATGACCTCATCGCGCACTTCCACGCGGACGCCCACGTCTACCGTTCCCACCCGGGTTTCCACGCCGTGCCTCTCGCAAAGGCGGGCAAACCAATCGGCTCCCTCCCTGCCCACCGCGGAGATCACTTCCGGCGCGGCATATGTCCCGCCCTTGTCTGTAATGACCCCTTTCACCTGGCGGTCCTCTATGAGAATGTCCTTTACCATGGTGTGAAATTCCATCTCCACACCCGAATCAAGCAGATGTTTCTGTAATCTGGAATATATCTTATAGCCTTCCTCCGTTCCCAGATGACGGATGGGGCACTCGATCAGTTTTAAGTTGGCACGGATGGCTTTCCTGCGGATCTCCCGTATTTCTTTCTCTTTATCCAGGCCGTAAACATTGGTGTCCGCTCCGAATTTCAGATAAATGTCATCGGATTCCTTTAACAGCGCCACGGTCCTGTCGTACCCTAAAATCTCCACCAGATTGCCTCCCACGTCAGGAGAGAGCGACAGTTTTCCGTCAGAAAAAGCTCCCGCTCCCGCAAATCCGGTGGTGATGGCGCAGGGCTTGCATCCCACGCAGACCTTCGTCCGGCGTTTCGGACAGGCTCTCTCTTCAATGGGACGCCCCTTTTCCAGAATGCCTATTTTTAAATCTTTTCTCTTTTCCATCAGTTCGTATGCACAAAAAATACCGGAGGGACCCGCGCCGATAATGATCACATCATACTGTTTGCCCATAAGACGCCTCACTTTCCACAGATTAAAAAGATTTTCCGATTTTAAGCTTCCACGATTAAAAACCGCCCGTCCGGAAGGGAAAAGACCTCCGGGGCTTCCTTGAAATCCCGGCTGCTCATGCCGGTGATATCTGCCCCCGTCTCCTCAAAATAAGCGCGGACTTCTCTGATGTCCTTACAGACTGCCGCCATGCAGTCCTCCAAAAATTCCTCCGCTTCCTCCGGCGTCTCCGCCACTTTTTCTGAAAATAAGCGGGACTGGTTCTCTAAAAAATATGCAATGACTTTGTTATCATACTGATTCATACGTTTCCTTTCTCCTTAAGGGCAAGCCTGCCATGAATACCAGTCGATTCCCAGTTTCTTTAATTCCCGGTAGATGGCGGCGACAGGGAGCCCTACCACATTATTGTAGTCTCCCTCGATTTTGTCAATATAAACAGCGCATTTTCCCTGGATCCCGTAAGCTCCCGCCTTATCCATCGGTTCTCCCGTGGCGATATAGCGGCGGATCTCCTCCCCGCTTAACTCACTCATAGTTACCGAGGTCTTCTCGCAAAAGGTATGCCCGCCCGCCTTTCCCGACCGGCTCATCAAAAGAATGGTCACTCCGGTATACACCTCATGGGTCCTTCCGGAAAGAAGGGAGAGCATCCGCTCCGCGTCCGCCTCATCCTTCGGTTTCCCTAAAATCTGTCCATCGATCGCCACCACCGTATCGGCGCCGATCACCATCATATCCTGGGGAGTCATCAGCTCCTCATGATCCTTTCCGTACTGGCGCAGCATGGACGCCACTTCCCCCGCCTTTTGCGCCGAAAGCTCGGATACTATCTCCTCCGGCAGAGTTCCTCTTATGATCTCCTCACCCTTTGCCGGGCACACTTCAAAGAGAATGCCGACCTGTTCTAATAATTCTCTGCGCCTTGGGGACGCAGACGCCAAAATGATCTGTCCCATTTTTTCTATCGCTTTCTTTTTTCTATCGCTTTCTTTTTTTCTTTCTCTCTTTTTTCTGTCCCGTCAAAGAGCCGCTTCCCACTCTGCCTCCCGAAATCCCGTAAGTACCTTATCTTCTGTTATCAACAGAGGCCGTTTGACTAACATGCCGTCGGTGGCAAGCAGCGCGTATTTCTCCTCTAAAGTCATCTCCGGCAGTTTCTCTTTCAGCTTCATCTCTTTATAGAGCATTCCGCTGGTATTGAAAAATTTCTTGATGTCAAGACCGCTCTTTTCATGCCAGGCTTTCAATTCCTCCGCGGCAGGGTTCTGCTCCTTGATGTTCCTGTCCTCATAGGAAACATTGTGTTCCTCTAACCATTTTTTTGCTTTCTGGCAGGTGCTGCATTTTGGATACTCCACAAATAATACTTCCATGACGTCCATCCTTTCTTTTTCTTTCTTTTTTTCTTTCTCTATTTCTTGTCATATTTCTTGTTATTCCTCTTTTTCTTTCTTTTTTCTTCTCTTTTTTCCCCGCGGGCGTTTGCGAAACGCCGCAAGGCGCTGAAACCTTCGTCTCACGAGCGATCGGCAGCCATTTTCCGCTCGTCCGGTACCAGGATCGCTTCCCCGAAACGGAACGAGTATAGCAATCTCTCTTTGACCTTTAACCCGCTCTCCGCGTAAACTCTCTCTAACGCTTCCGCGTACAGGCGAAGCTGGGATCCATACCGGTCGAGCAGCTCCTGCCCGTTCCGTACCCGGTCAGTCTTATAATCTAAGAGAACTATACCGTCCTCCTCCATCCAGAATACGTCGATAATCCCTTGCACCAGCGTTAAGCCGCCCGTTCCCTCCGATTCCAGAGAAGCCTCTCCCTCATGGAATCCAAAGGTTTTCAGCTCTTCCTGTGTAAATCCCATGACAAAGGGCTTTTCCCGGTAAAGCTTCCCGTTTCTCTCCGCCTCCCTCATCCGCTTTCCTAAGGGAGAGGCCGCGAAGTTTTCCACCAGGGATGCATCGATCAGTCCCCCCATTTCCTCCGTGAGCTTTCCCCGGGCGATCATGTCTGCGATCTGCTCTTTTGCCCCCGCTTCCGAAGAAAACCGATAACATTCCATGACCCTGTGAACTGCCGTTCCCCGAAAGGCTCCCTGATGTTCCCGCTCTTCCTCCGCCTCTATACGTCTGGCAAATTCCGGCACATAGGGGACGATTTCCTCTTTCTTAAAAATGACTGTGCTCTCCGTCTCTTCCCGCCGCATCAGTTCCCGCATGGCGCGGTGCTTTAACTCCGATACGGAATATTTGTTCTTTCTGAGGATATCTGCCCGATGAGGATAAGGCTTTAAAAATCCGGCGGAAAGCGCCTCCACGCTCCGGCTGTCCGTCTCCGCGATCTCCCGCAGGCATTCCTCTTTCTCCTGATAACGCTGCAAACTTGCGTCCAGCTCCTTAAGCGTTAGCTCCGCCACATCAGACAATGTAATGGGATACTTCCCTCCATAGGATAATACAGCAGGGAGCACCCAGTCAAGATAGCCTGACGCCGCCTCTCTCGTCAGATAGGACAGGGGTTTTTCTCCTTCCGCTCTCTTAAGCGCATAGATGTCCAAGGCGTCTTTTGCCTCTTTCTTCATGCCGGTCAAAATCAGTTTTTCCTTTGCCCTGGTCAGCGCCACATACAGTACGCGCAGCTCTTCTCCTAGATTTTCCAGATCAATCTCCCTGGCAATGGCTTTTTTTGCTATGGTGGGAGCTTTGATGCGTTTTTTTCCATCCATATAGTCAAGTCCCAGCCCATAGACGGGGTGTAGTACCATTTTACTTCTCGTATCCTGCTTATTGAAGTTTTTCCCCATTCCTGACAGAAATACCACCGGAAATTCCAGTCCTTTGCTTTTATGGATGCTCATGATCCGCACCACATCTTCATGTTCCGAGATCATGTCCGCCTCGCCAAAGTCCACATCATATTTCTGCAGCTCGTCAATATAGCGGACAAAATGGAACAGACCCTTATAACTGGTATTTTCGTAGGCGATCGCTTTCTCTGTCAGCATTTCTAAGTTTGCCCTGCGCCGTTTTCCGCCGGGCATGGCCGCCGCGTAGTCTCCGTATCCTGTTTCTTTTAGCAGCAGTTCTATCAGTTCATGGATCGGGGTGTCCGGCACAAGCGCTCTAAGGCGGTCATATACCCGCACAAAGGCGGCTAATTTTTCTTCCAGGGGCGATAAAGGCTCCCTGCCCTCCTTTGCCGCCGCCTCCAGGCAGGCCTCCCGCACACAGAGATGAAAACGGACATTCCGCTCTCTTAAGCGCAGCTGCGCCAGCTCCTCATTGCTAAGTCCCGCTATCGGCGACCGCAGCACCGCCGTCAGGGGGATATCCTGTTTGGGATTATCCAAAATCCGAAGCATACTAAGGACCGTCTGTACCTCCACCGCGGAAAAATATCCGGTGGAAGAGAGGGTGTGCGCCGGTATGCCCTCCTCCGCTAAGACGGCGGCAAAGACGTCGGCTGCGCCGCTTAAGCTGCGCAGCAGGATCACAATATCCGAGCAGCGCGCCCTTCTAAGCTCCCCTGTCTTTTTGTCTGTCACAAGCTGCTCTTTCAGCAGCGTCTTGATGCGGCCGGCGACCATTTTTGCCTCCAGCTGGCGCTTATCTTTCATACCGCTGTCAAAGAGCAGGTCCTCTCCGCTGTCAAGCACGAAGATCTCAGGGGCAAACATGCCCTTCTCCGCTTTGGGATAGCCGGCTCCCTCATAGAGGGCCGCCGCCGCATCATACTCCACGTTTCCCAGATTTCTCGCCATGATCTTATAAAAAATATCATTGGTGAAATCTAAGACTTCTCCCCGGCTTCTGAAATTTTTATGTAAATCGATCCGCTGCCTGTCAGATTCTTCCAGACGGTAGGTATCGTATTTTTCCATAAAAAGCTCCGGCCGCGCCAGGCGGAACCGGTAGATGCTCTGTTTGACGTCCCCTACCATGA
Organism: uncultured Roseburia sp.; assembly: GCA_964486485.1. Classification (GTDB taxonomy): domain Bacteria; phylum Bacillota; class Clostridia; order Lachnospirales; family Lachnospiraceae; genus Roseburia. Next base: position 8,215 of record CAZAMD010000047.1, read on the forward strand.
AAATATTGTTTTCCCCCTGGCTCTCCCTGGAAATCGCTTTTAAGATGGTTTCCTGTACCTCATTGCTGTCCTGGTACTCGTCAATCATAATCTCCGTAAAAGTATCCTGAAACTCCTCAGCCGTTTTCCGGATGCTCTGGCTCTCCTCATCGACCAGAATTTCCAGGGCAAAATGCTCTAAGTCATGGAAATCCAAAATATTTTTCTTTCGCTTCTCCTCCCCGAAGGCCTCCGCAAATTCTAAGGTAAGCCGGACGAGCTCTTCCGCCATGGGGCTTGTCTTTTGCAGCTGCTCTGTCATCGCCGGCAAGGAGGTAAAGAAATACTGACGGCATAATTTTTTTACAGCTTCTTTTCCGGTTTCCCGCAAACGCTTTACCCGTTCCTGTTTTTCCGCGCTTCCCTCATAATTTTTCGCAGAGGCAAGGCGGTCATAGGTCAGATTCACAAACCCCCGGTAAAACTCCGAAAAAGTTCTGCCCTCTGCAATGGCGCGGTATTTCGCCAGATCGCTCTCCAGCGCTTTCTGATACATATAAGGACCGTCCTCCTCTAAGGTCAATGCGAGCGCTTCCTCCGACAGCGCCGCCAGATCGCCGGCGACCTGCCGGATGTGCCCGGTAAGGGGTTTCATCCAGACTGCCCGATCCAGTTCCTCCACGCTCCGCACGTTATAGTCCTTCCCACAGGATAAAAGCCACTCCTTCGGCCACGGATAGCTTCTGGAAAATTCATAGAGCTTCATCACCATTTCGGAGAGAGCCGCGTCACTGCGCCCTGCAGCATACCCGTCTGCCAACGACAGAAATGGCAGGTTTGCCTCCGCATAATTTTTCTTTAACACCTTAGAGAGTACATCCTCTTTGAGTAATTTCAGTTCTCCCTCATCCCCGATTCTGAAATTCGGCTCCAAGTCAATCTCATGGAAATGATTGCGGATGACATAGAGGCAAAAACTGTCAATGGTGGTAATCTGCGCATTATGTATCAACGTCAGCTGTCGCTGCAAATGCTCATCCTCCGGCTGTTCTTTCAAAGCCTTCTCTATGGCCTCCCCGATACGCTCCCGCATTTCCGCCGCCGCCGCGTTGGTGAAGGTCACTACTAACAGACGGTCGATGTCCATCGGTTCCTTTCTGTCCGTGATCATTTTTATGATACGCTCCACCAGCACCGCCGTCTTTCCTGAGCCTGCGGCGGCGGAAACTAAAATATTGCGATTTCTAAGGTCAATGACCTGCTGCTGCTCCTTCGTCCATGAAACACTCATTCTTTCCACTCTTTCATTTTCTCTAAGATTTCTTCCGGACTGTCAAATTTCTCTAAATAGCGGTACTCATACCCCGGAATCCTCACATCAAAACCGCATATGGTGTGATAAGGGCAATGATCGCAGCCCGTGTTTTCCGCCAGCTGATAGGGGCGCGCCGATGCTTCCCCCGCAAAAATCTGTTTTCCCGCCCGCACGATCCTTTCTTTGGCGTAATCTGTCATGACGCCAAATTCATAGGTGCTTGCCACCTTAGAAGCCGCCTTTAGGGAACCGTCGCTTTTTAATCCCACAGGGATCACGGAGGAATTGTCGGAAAGTTCTGTATCCATGGCGCCGTATACCTCAGGGTCGTCATTCACTAAGCCGTTTAACTTTAACTGTTCCAAAATCGCATGGCGGATCTCCTCCTCGCTCTCTGTCCCGTTTCCTTCCACCATAGGGTCGCTGATGTGGTAATAAAAGATTCCCGCCGGCTCTGCCTTTTTGCCCGGATGCTCTTTTCCTGCCAGTTCCATGGCGGCGTTTAAGTATACCACCAACTGCAATTGAAGTCCATGGTAAAGATGCAGCAGAGAAAAGGATGTATTTCCTGATTTATAGTCAATAATCTTCACATAAATCTTATCCCCCGCCTCGTAGGTATCCACACGGTCAATCCGCCCGCGTAAGCGCATTTTTTCTTCTTCTCCCAGCGTAAAGGTGAGGGCGTCCAAATCGCCGATCCTGGAAAAGGAAACCTCAAACCCCTCCGGTATAAATTTTCCTTTTCGTATCTGCTGCAAAAGCGCCCAGACGGTCCGCCTGACCGTGGTTTTCATACGTTCCAGCAGGTAGCGGTTGCGGGCGTCCTCAAAGACCTCCGCCATCCGATAGCCCGCGATAGCGTCCTCCATGCTCTCTTCCACCCAGATCTCCTGCCGCTCTTTCGGCACGTCAAACCAGGTAAATTCGGAAGCTTCTATCCGTCTGGAAAAGTGCTCTAATACGTCATGATAGATATTTCCCATGTCTACGGCGGCAAATTCCTGTAATTCCCGCTCCTTAAGCAAGAGCCCATACGTCAGATAATGGGAAAAAGCGCAGGCGGCAAACCGCTCCAGACGGGTGACGCTGTTTGTCAGCACATCGCCATAGAGCGCCTTTGTCACCGCACGGCTGATCGGGGAATCGCTATGTTTCTCATAGGCGGCATGAAACAGGCGTTTCGCTTTTTCCTGATAAGCCTCTTCCGAAAAATACCAGGAGGATAACGCGAGCCATATTTCCCGCAGCTCTCTTTTTTGTATCTTCTCTCCCTCGTTCTCCTTCGAGGCCGTTTCCAAAAATCCCCCCTCCTGCAGTCCCTCGATAAAAAATCCCAGCGCGCTCTCCGGCGTCAGGATATCTTTGGAATGCTCCGGCTCCGGAGGCTCTTCCACGGTCAGTTTGGGAAACAGCTTCTGTATGGTTCCAATGAGATAAGAGCGGCGCAGCGCCTTTCCGTCCGAACCTACTTTCGCAAAGGTAAGGTAGAGCTTATGCGATGGCTTTGTCATATTCAGATACAGATAAAACTTCTGAATAAACACCTTCTCTCTGGCGCCGGGAGCTAACTCCAGGCTGCATTCCGCCATCTTCTCTCTCTCAAACTGGGAAATGATGCCGCCCTGGCTGCCCGCCTTCGGCACGACGCCGTCGTTTACCCCCACGAAAAACAAGATTTTGATATGGTTTAAGCGGGTGCGCTCAATATCCCCTATAATCACTTTGTCATTGCCCGGCGGTATGACTCCCACCTTCGCCGCCTCAAAGCCCGCGTCTAAGATATCGCTGTATTCCCGTATGGAAATGTTCTCTTCCCCTAACAGAGCCGTCACCTTGTCAAACAAGTCCATGACGATCTTATAAATCTGGGCATATTCCCCCGCCTTTGTCATTGCCTGTCTGTTCTTCTCTTCTCCAAGGCTTTCTTCCCGTTTTTTCAGCAGCTCCTCCAAGCCTAAGTCGCGTATCAGGCGGTACAGGGCATAGGTCTTAGTCTCCACATCCGCCTCTCTGTCCCGGAATGCCTCCGCTAAGGGCGAAAAGCAGCCGTAAACCGCCTCCCGTATCTCATTGAGTCTTGCCATGTCGAGCAAAGTCTCATCCGGCATCACAAAGGTCCAGTCTTTTTTCCACCGGCTGCCGCCGTGTATGCCCTTCGCTAACACATAGTTTTCTAAGGAATCGATATCCTCCTCCGTCAAAAGCTCCGGGACGGCGCAGTCCCTGCCCTGTCTTTTACGGAAGCATTCCAAAAGGTTTTCCGCCAGCCCGCAGCGCAAAAAGCGGAATACGCTCTCATAGGAGAAATCCTGCTCCACAATCTCTAACATGGAACGGATGCATTCGATGAAAGGATGAAATAAAATGTTTTTGGTCTGGTCGATAAAGTAGGGGATCTCATACTGTTCAAAGATTTCCGGCACATAGTTTGCATACTGTGCCACATCTCCGGTCACCACCGCCATGTCTTTGTAGCAGTAACCTTGCCGCCGCGCAAGGATGGCGATCTGCCGCGCGACAAATTTTAATTCTTCTCTGGGGGTTTTCAGTTCCGTGATGCGGATATGGTCACTGTCCACGCCGTTTGGAACGGCGTTATTCCCCATTTCTTCCCTCCCCTTGTAAGAAGTCCTGTACCGGAACAGATTCTGTTCCATGAAAAACAGATCCGGCGCCTCTTTGTAACGCCGTAATTCCCCCGCGGGCAGCGCCACCGGATCTTCTATCTCTATGCGCATCTCCCCCGCCATCTTCCGCAGCACGTCCACAGTCTTTTTGCTCATGGCAAACAGCTCATGGATCCCTCTGCTGTGATAGACATCTTCCCTGATATCGATGGTAACGGAAACCATGATCTTATCGGATATCCGCAAAAGTTTTTTTATCAGCCGATTCTGGATAGGGGTAAATCCGGTAAACTCGTCAAAGACAATGACGCTGCCCCTCAGCAGATCCGATTTCTCCGCCACATCGCACAGCAGCGACAGCACTTCCTCCGCCGTGATAAACCTCCCCTCCAGGTATTCCGCAAATCCGCGGTACATGGTAAGGACGTCCCGCATTTTCAGACGCAGCGCCTCCCCGATCGCGGCTTCAGACAGGAATGTTTCCAGCCTTTCCGGCGTGACGTTATACTGAGTCAGCTCGGAGATCAGCGATTTCACCTCGCTGACATAGCCCATCTTATGGATGCTGCCCCCTAACACGAAAAGTTCTTTCTTTTTGCGCTCCGCCACTTTCCGAAGCACCAGGTTTTTTCCCGTCTCCTCCAAGACAACCACGTCCTGTTTTCCCAGTTCGTCGAAAACACGGTAGGCAAGACGCGCGAAACTGAGCACGTCCACATTCATAATGGCATGATTTTCCTGCCGTTCCACCAGCTCCCTCTGAGTCTGCATGGTAAACTGCTCCGGCACTATCACCAGAAAATTTTTGTCCGGCGCTGATTTTGCCTGTTCTAAGATGGTTTTATATAAATAACTGGATTTTCCGCTGCCGGAATTTCCAAAAATAAACTGTAATGACATTTCGCTTCTCCCGCTGAAATAAACATCCGTCCCCTCTGCTACAGTTCTCCCTTTTCCCTCAGATACTCTAAAAAGCCTTCACAGCCCGCCGCCACATCCTCATAGGTTTGATCAAAATCACCTGTGTACCAGGGATCCGCGATGTCCCTGTCAGAGCCTGCGAAAGTTAAGAGCTTATACAGTTTGCCTTCCGGATCGCCCTTTAGCATCCTGCGGAGATTTCTCATGTTCCAGTCATCCATGCCGATGATATAATCCGCGCTAAGGTAATCCTCCCAGGTAACCTGGGCGGCTCTGTGCGGCAGTACCGGTATGCCGGCCTCACGCATTTTTTTTACGGCGCCGCGGTGCGGAGGATTGCCAAGCTCTTCTGTGCTGGTGGCTCTGGAGTCAATGTCAAACTGCTCCGCTATTCCCGCTCTGTTTACCATGTCCTGAAGGACAAACTGGCACATGGGACTGCGGCAGATGTTGCCGTGGCAGACGAATAGTATTTTTATCATCTATTTCAAACTCCTTGCAAAGGTTAGTTTATCGTGGTTTTTCTTGTATTTTTGGGTACTTCTAGGCTTTCAATAATTTTTCCGGCTCATCCGGTTTTTCGGCATATCTTGGCTTATCCTAGCATATCCTGGCTATGAAAAGTAGTAAAAAAAGTAGTAAATTGAAAATTTGTACTACTCGCTTTTTTTCAGGCATTGCTTACCTTTTTCATTTCCCTGCTTGCATCCTCATAGCCTATATGCGTATAAGTGTTCAGCGTGACGCCGATATCCGAATGGCCCATAATGTACTGCAGTGTCTTTGGGTTCATGCCGCTGTTTGCCATGTTGGAACAAAAGGTATGCCTGCACACATGGGGCGTTACATCAGGCATCTGCACTTTATATATCTTGTTGTACTTCTCCCTGATATGCTGCATATACTTTTCCCAATGCTGGGCAACCATTGGTCTCCCGTTTTTATCCATGAACAGGAAACCATGATACATATTTCCTTTCACATCACTAACAACCGGCTCCGCTTTCAGTTTTTCTCGGTTTTCAAGGATATGTCTGAAACAATCCATAACTTCCTTAGTCATGGGAACAAACCTCACACCGCTGGGTGTTTTCGTATCCTCTATGATGTACTGCATATCCCGCGTCCTTTGCAGCTGACGCTCGACCCTAAGTTTGCCTTCCTTAAGGTCAATATCATCTTTTATCAGACCGCAGAATTCAGAAATACGAAGCCCCGTATGGAACAGTATATAGATTGCGTCATAATACTTTGAAAAATGCTTGTCATTTTGGACAAATTCCAGATACTGCCTCTCCTGCTTTCTTGTAATCGCCTCTCTTGTCACGCTGTCATTCACGACAACGGTACTCAGATAAAAATTGAATGGATTCTTGCGTATCAGGTCATCATCCACCGCCATCTGGAAAGCAGGCCTGACCACACCCCGGATTGTCTGGATGGAACTGTAACCTTTTCCGTCTGCCTGAAGCTGGATCAACCACTCTTTCGCATCAGACAGCCGCACATCCTTGATCTGCTTCCTTCCAAACTCTTCTTTTGCAAGGATATTAAGAACTGTCTTGTAACCGGCCTTCGTGGAATGACGCATACCCCGTCTCTGTGAAGTATATTTTTCAACCAGCGCCCATACAGTTATTTCGCCGCCCGAAGTGGAAATCATATCTTCCAGATCTTTTTGAATCTGCTTTTCCTTTTCTCTTAAAGACAGGTCATCACGCTTGCCTTTCGGCAGCCTGTCGGTCTTCTCCAGTTTCCAGCTGTAAACAAATTGCTGTTTTCCATCGGTGTCTATGTACTTGTACGCATATCTTCCATCCGATCGCTGGCTCTCTCCATTGCGTAATACGCGATTTCTGTTATCCCGTCTTTTTTCGCTCATGATTTTCTGCTCCTTTCTAATGAAAAAGAGCCTCGATACGATATCTATATCATACCATGTCCGAGGCTTAAATTCCATTGGTTTTTTCGTGATTAGATATCAACATCAGCGGTCTGCTTCCATATTAAATCTCATACGGATGTCGATTCGTCTAAGTATTTCTCAAATAACCTTCGCTTTATCATTACACGGTTGCCGTTCATGATGATAAAATCCGCATCAGCTTTTTCTTCCACAAGTTTTCGCAGTTTTTTCTCACCGATTATGAAAATACTCTGCTGCCTCTTGTATTGTAAGAATATACTTTTCCCAAAGAGGAACCTTATTCTCTGGATTTTCCACAGCGATACAAACACCTTCTTCCTACTTTTATTGTAACCAACTTTATTTGGAGAAAACATAAAGAAGATATATTCCAGGAACCGCTTCGCGAATCCTGTAATCCAAGTTATATTATACCTTCAGGAAGCTGCCTTTTCCCCAGACCCATTTCCTGCGCCGGAGTTCCGCCGCGTATTTCCAGGCTGCTGCTGTGCAGCATTGCAACTAGGGGTACGCTCCTTTTCCAGTCTTCGCACACTATCCATAGTTCCTGTATAACTGTCTGAAAGGCTATGAAGTTTTCAAGGTACAAAAAAGGTATATAAGCCGTTTTCATTTTCTTGAAATAGACCTATATACCTATATAAATACTTGAAACTAATAATATTTCTTCAATATGCTATAAAATAGTTTATTAAAAGCAATTTTTGT
>CAZAMD010000048.1:0-12040 GCA_964486485.1 uncultured Roseburia sp.
GGAGGGTGATTTTTTTACAGATTTTTCAAAAGCATTGTAAAACCGTCCGGCAGCTATCTTCAGAAAACAGAAAAAACAGTGCTGCCCTTTTGATTGCCATCCGAAAAACCGGGCGGGAGGCAGATAAATAACTATCTGCCTCCCGCCCGGTTTTTCGCTTATCCCGCATGATTCTGATTGCAAGAACCTATCTTTTTACTATCATTTTAACCTCACTTTCTTTTTCTGACCGTAATCCCCCTGAATCAGCTTCCCATCGGACATTTTGTAAGCGCACATGCGCACATAATACGTCTTTCCTCTTTTCAGACCGGTTATAGTCGTTGCGGTAATGTCATTTTCATCCACTGTCTCCGTTTTTACTTTACTCTTAAAGTTTTGGTTCGTAGAATACTGGATCATGTAACCTGTCACCTTGGAGTCTCTCCTCCACTTTACGCGCAGCGCAGTTGATCCTTTTGATTGCAACGAAGAAATCTTCTGCTTTTTCGGTTCCACGGTCAGCTTGATCGTCTTTTTGGCTGAGGCATATTTATTCTTAGCCGCAGCGCGGATTGTGATCTTTGTCACACCGCAGCCTTTGATGGTCACTTCTCCTTTTCTGGAAACCGTTGCAACCTTTTCGTTCCATACTTCGTAGGTCAGCTTGCCTCCGCCGTTCGTTTTTGCCCTGATAAAAAAGGGGTCGTCATCATAAGACTTGGTGATATTTTTTGCGCTGATCTTCTGGGTCTTTTGAGACGTTTTATCACTGCCTTTTTTATATTTATAATCGATTCCGTATAACTGAGCATATCTTTCTGCAAAAGAATTTCTTTCACAGTATATGACAAATCCTCTTCCGCAGGAAGTAAAGGCGTTTTCTCCGATCCTTGTCACACTTGAGGGAATGGTAATGCTCGTCAAGTCCCCGCATCTGAAAAATGCTTCTTCCCCGATAAATCCCACGCCAGGGGGAATGGTGACGCTCTTTAAGCTACCGCATCCAGAAAAAGCATCTTCTCCGATGCTCATCACACCGGATGGGATAGTAATACTGCTTAAACTGTAGCAGTTCTCAAACACGCTATCTTCAATATTGGTCACCCCGGATGGAATCTTTATTTTTGTAAGGCTGCTGCAATTTTCAAAAGCCCCTTCCCCAATGCGCACCACGCTCGAGGGAATGGTAATGCTTGTCAGACTGCTGCACTCCTCAAAAGCGCCTTCTCCGATATCGTTTAGCCCGGAGGCGATACTGACGCTCTTCAGATTTCTGCAGTTTTCAAAAGCTCCTTCTCCAATGCTATACACGCCTGACGGAATCTTGATCCCCGTCAAATGAATACAGTCTTCAAAAGCCCCCTCTCCAATACGGGTTACACTCGAGGGAATGGTAATGTCCCCTCCGTTTCCTCTGTAAGCAACCAGCATCCCATTGGCATCCACCCAAAAACCGTTGCCAGCAGATATCCCTCTCGCCAGTTTCAATTCTTGACGCACTGGCATACCCTTCTGCGCCCCATAAGCAGTCCAAGAGCTTCCTAAGCAGATCGCTGCGGCCATCACCCATATTTTTATCACCCATTTTTTCTTTTCCATGCCAGAATCACCCTTTGCTTTTCTCCCACAAAACAATTTTCTTAGTTTTCTCAATTTTCCAAATATTTATTTGATATCCTCCTATTGTCTATATACTATCATTTTTCCACTTTTCTTTCAAGCGAAAATTTTCCTAGCGCCAATGAAAGGAAGGCTCTAAAATGTGCGCAAGCATGAGTCCTTCCGCCGTTTCCGTTCCATTTGCGGCATGTTCCAAGCCCAGTCCGTGACCGGAAAGGATTCCGCATTCAGATTGCTAACTGCAAAATAATTTTCAACTTTTCTTGACATTTTCTTCTTTTCATGATATTCTTGTTTTATATGGCTAACTATTGTTCTATTTGACTAACCAGCAGTCCCTGATGCAAGAGAAAGGACGGCATTTATGAAATATATCTGGATCAATCCCGTGACCAGCAATATGTATGTCCAGGATGATTTGAATCACTTCCTGCAGCAGCAAGGCTATATCAGAATTGAGACACGCGAAAATCATTCGGAAATTGTAAAAGAAAAATATAAAAGAATCACAGCCGAATCAAGGGAAACTGTGCTTGATATGCGATGTCCTGCAGTCCTCCCTCTGATTGAATCCTGTCATCTCTCTTCTCCTGTCATCACACCCGCAATTGAACCGATCCTTATTCATTGCGGTCGTGAGATGAGCAGCAGAAAAGACCTGCGCGGTTTTGAAAAAATCATTACCACTCCCTGTCATGCCCTGGCTGATATGGGAAATGCCCTGGGATTGCCGGAAACACGGTTTATTCCCTGGAATTGCTTTTTAGATTCCATCGGCAGCTCTCCACCTCCCATTCCTCTGGATCAAAGTCCCATTCCCCCTGGGTTTTTCTCGGATCTGGGAATCCGGTTTTTTTCCGTTACCGGAGAGGAGGCAATCATGGAATACTTAGAGAATTACAAACCAAAAGAAGCAGAGCTTGTGGAACTGCTGTTTTGTAAAGATGGCTGCCACAATGGCGATGGAATTAAAATGATGAGGAGAAATGGATGAAAAAATATAAAAATGCGTTACAAACCTTTGCGCCTTTTCTGGGTGTGTTATGTTTTATCCTTCTCTGGTTTACAGTATGCAGGCTGGATCTTTTCAGCAGCTATGTCCTGCCAACTCCCCAGAGCGTCTTTCGCTGCTTTTTCAAAATGCTTTTGTCCGGAGAACTTTTTAAGGATATCCTTATCAGCTTCGGCCGCGTATTAAAAGGCTTTGCCATTGCCTTTGTTCTTGCTTTTGCACTGGGAATGTTCCGTTTTCTGATCCCTGCTTCTGAAAAATATTATGACTATATCATACAATTTTTCAGAAATGTTCCGCCTTTAAGCCTCATTCCCCTGCTGATCCTCTGGTGCGGCATCGGGGAATTGACAAAGACGGTCATTATTGTCCTTGCCTCGTTCTTTCCGATGTATTTAAACATTGTAAAGGGGTTTACCGGCTGTGACAAGCGCCTGCTTGAGGTGGGAGACGTCTTCGGGTACACACGGTTTGAGAAATTTACTTCTATTATACTTCCCTATGCCTCCGCCGACATCCTTGTGGGGATGCGCATTGGCATGGGTTATAGCTGGAGAGCCATCATCGGGGCAGAAATGGTCGCTGCCTCCACGGGACTCGGCCACCTGATACTGTTTGCACAGGAAATGTCCCGCACGGACAAGGTCATTGTCGGTATCTTTGTGATCGGACTTGTCGGTCTTGGGACAGATAAGATTTTTGGCATTCTGTTACATAAATTATTCAGAGGATTTGGAGAAAATGGCTGGAATTGAACTGAAAAATATATCAAAGCATTATTATGTAGAAAACCGCAAACTTCCCGTTTTAAACGGCATTCACCTTCTGATTCCAGAAGGGCGTATCACCGTCATTTTAGGACGGAGCGGATGTGGGAAGACCACTCTTTTAAGACTGGTAGGCGGACTTGAACAACCAGACGGGGGAGAGATTCTTTTTGGTTCGTCCCAGAAAACAGCGTTTGTCTTTCAGGAAGACCGGCTGATGCCCTGGCTTAACGTCTGGGACAATGTAACCTTTGGCTTCAAAAAACAGAAATGTGACGACAAGGCCATACGGGGGATCATTGACGTCGTTGGTCTTAGCGGCTTTGAAAAAGCCTGCCCGAACCAGCTTTCCGGTGGCATGAAACAAAGGGCTGCCATTGCCAGAGCGCTGGCATATTCCCCATCCTTTATCATGATGGACGAACCCTTTGCCGCGCTCGATTATTTCACCCGGGAACAAATGCAAAAGGAATTGATCCAGCTTCAGAAAAGCCGCGGCATCAGTATTCTTTTTGTCACCCACAGTATTGATGAGGCGCTCCTGATCGGCCATAAAATTGTAATCATTAAGGATGGAGAGATGCAACGCGAGTTTATCATTGACACTGATCTCTCCGACCGCGATTTGCTTTCTGCCCCACTGATAAAGCTGAAAAAATCCATTCTTAACGCCTTACATATGGAACATGGCAGCGAACCGGAAAATCCAGCATACCAATAGGTTCTATCACGATACCTGATACAGCAAACGATTCGCTTTTGACAGAGAACAGCTGAAAAAGAAGCGGGCCAGCCGGATTGTCAGCGATATACGATAGACCGTACCAGGGTAGTGTGAACATAAATATCATATCTATCACAAGGACAGCTTTGTGCTGCAGAACAAAAGTCCCTTTGATGAAACAATCGCTTAAAAACGATAGAAAGAGAGGAATTATGAAAAAGAAATTTGTAAGTTTTATAACATCTGTCTGCGTCTTTGCGGCAGCGCTTACCGGCTGCGGCGGCAACGCAGAGAAGGCTCCTGCTTTAGATAAGCTGGTAGTTACTTATGTGACGTCCCCGTTAAACGTACCCACGATCATCGAAAAGGAAAAGGGTATTTTTTCCAGTACCTTTGAGGAGATGGGCATTCCTGTGGAATACGCGGAGCTGACATCCGGCGCTGACCAGACACAGGCATTGGCCTCCGGCGATGTATCCGTGCTTTACGCCGCCGGCGCGACCTCCATCATTCTTTCCGCGGCAAATGGAGCAGATATTAAAGTATTGAATATGTACAGCCGCTCCCCGAAAGCATTCTGCTTATACAGCCAGGATGCAGGCATTGCCTCTCCAGAAGATTTAAGGGGAAAAACCATTGCCGGTCCTACAGGCACAAATCTGCATGAGCTGCTGGTTTCTTATCTCGCAACCGCAGACATGACTATTGATGATGTAAACTTTGTAAACATGTCCATTCCGGAAGCAAAAGCAGCTTTAGACGGCGGCAGTCTGGATGCCGCCCTCATTGCAGGCGCTACCGCATATCAGGCAAAACAGCAGGGTTATCACCTGATCGCCGATGGGGAAGGTCTTATCGACGCCATCATTGCCGTAGCGGTAACTGACGAATTTTACCATACCTATCCTGACGTCATCCAAAAACTGAAAGAAGCGCAGGATGAGATTGCTTCCTTTATGAAAGACAACGAGGCGGAAACGTTACAAATTGCTGCCGATTCCTTGGATTTAGAAGTATCCGCCGTAGAAGAAATGTATGCTTATTATGATTTCTCTACCGAACTGACCGATGCTGATAAGGCAGGCTTCCAGCGTACCGCTGATTTCATGTATCAATCGGGCATGATCGAACAGGAATTTGATGTAAATACATTATTCTATGAATAAAGCACCATCGCAGCACAAGCCCTATCCCGGCAGTCTGAAAACGGGATCCGGAAAAAGCAGCCCCCTCCCGCAGCATCCGTTCCATCGCCGCGGGAGGGGGCTGCTCTCCGGTATCATATCGTCTTTTGCGGAAAGCGACTCTGAAAGCGTTTCTCTGTCTATTCTTTCGGCGATTCCGCCCCCGCCCCGAGAAAATTCTGCAGGACGCGCATGCATTCTTTGATGTCCAGAGGTTTCGGAATGTGCGCGTTCATGCCGCACTCCATGCATCTTTGCGCATCGTCTGAAAAGGCGTCCGCCGTCATGGCAATGATGGGGAGGTTTTTATCCGCGCGATCCAGCGCCCGTATGGCCGCAGTCGCTTCATAGCCGTCCATCACCGGCATTCGGATATCCATCAGCACCGCGTCGTAATAGCCGGCATCGGAATCCCGGAACATCTCCAGGCATTCCTTTCCATTTACGGCGCGCTCTAGGATCAGCCCGTGTTCGGAAAGGAGTTCATCGGCAATCTCCCAGTTCAGATCAATGTCCTCCGCCAAAAGGATCCGTTTGCCCGATAGGTCAAGCTGTTCTTTCCCCGCCCCGTTTTCTGCCCCGCACTCTTCATTTTCCGCATATTTGCACAAATGGTTATACAGTGTCGATTTAAACAGCGGTTTCGGGATAAATCCCTGGATGCCCGCGGCAATGATCTCATCTTCCATGTCGCTCCAGTCATAAGCGGAAATCAGGAAGATGCGCAGATCGCTGTCAATATTTTCCCTGATCTCGCGTATGACCTGGGTGCTGTCCATATCCGGCATCTGCCAGTCGATCAGCGCAAAGTCATAGCTCTTTCCGCTGTCCCTGCGCTCCTTGATCATCCGTATCGCCTCTTTGCCGTCTACCGCCCATTCCGCATGAGCGCCAAGCTCTTTCAGATTCTCCACGGCGCTGGTGCACAGAAATTCATTGTCATCCACCACAAGGATATCCCATGCCGGCAGCCTCATCTTCTCCCCTGCCGCGTCGGCGATCTTCAGATCCAGGATAATGGTGAACTCGCTGCCTTTATTCAGCTCGCTTTTGACCTCGATCGTTCCGCCCATCATATCCACGATGCGCTTGGCGATGGCTGTGCCAAGGCCTGTTCCTACAATGTGATCCACGTCTGCTTTCTTTTCTCTGGAAAACGTATCCCATATATTTTTCTGGAACTTCTCAGACATTCCGATCCCGGTGTCCGCAATCCGAAAATACGTCCGCACATAGCCCGCCCCCTCAGGCGATGGCTCCTGATACATATATACGTCGATCCTGCCTTTCTGAGGCGTAAACTTCACCGCGTTAGATAAAATATTCATCAGCACCTGGCTTAAGCGCACACTGTCGCAATAAACATTCTCGGACAAAATCTTCTGGATATAGATATCAAAATACTGGCTCTTCTCTTTCACCTGCGGCTTTATGATATTGACAATATCATCCAGGCACTCCCGCAGGGACATCACTTCCATCTCCAGCGTCATCTTGCCGCTTTCAATCTTAGACATATCCAGGACATCGTTGATCAGTCCCAGCAGATGCTTGCTGGATAATCGGATTTTTTGCAGGCATTCCTCCACGCGGTCCACATCCTGCTTGTTTTTCGCCGCGATTTCCGTCATTCCCACAATGACATTCATAGGAGTCCGTATATCGTGGCTGATGCTCGCGAGGAAGTCACCTTTCGCTTTGTTTGCAAGCACCGCCTCCTGCCTTGCCTTCTCCAGCTCCTCCATCTGCTTTTTGAACATTCTGTAATAGAGGAAAATAACGATCCACATCACCACCATGACGATCAGCGCCGCCGACATCGTGGATAATGTGCGCATATTATTCAATTCGCTGATGGGCTTTGCCAGCTTATCGGTGTCTAAAATGCTGACAATATACCAGTCCACTCCCGCCTCTAGCTTCGCGCAGCAGACATCTATCTCCTGTTCTTTCCGGGAGATGATGGTATCATGATCGGAGTTTCCGCTTAACAGCCTCTGCATCTCCGCCTCATACCGATCCAGCACTTCCTTTCCCAAGTACGCGTACCGCTCTTCCAGATGCTCATAAATATTCTCCGCCTCTCCGTCGTAGCTTAGCACAAACTCCCCCCTGCTGTTGACGACATGAGAATACAGCGCGTCCTCCCCCGTATTATGATCTAGTATCAAAAGGCTTCTGAGATATTCCATCGATGCGCCCACCGCCAGGAAAGCGCTTTGATTTCCATTCTTCATCGGACATTCATATTTCCTGCCGAAGAACACCCAGTCCCTGCCGAAACGCTGCTTTCCATAGCATACCACATACCCGTCTTTCTCCAGCATGCTTTTGAAATCCACCGACTCTATTTTCATGCTGTCGCTTCCATGGATGCCCTCGTAATTTCCGTCCTCATCTACGAAGCCTAAAACAGAAACGCCGTTTGTTTCCGCCATTCCTTTTAGCGTCTCGATCGTCTTCTCCCTGTCTTCTCCCCCTGCCTGGCCAGCGCTCTCGATCATGGCGTCAACCTGCTCTAAGCGCATATCCCTCAGCGTATAGAATTTCTGCTGGAACTGCTCGTTTAGCGTTGTTATATAGATGCTCTTGATTTCCCTTATCGCGGTGCTGATCCTATCGACCATAAATCGCTCCAGATAGAAAAACACTGTAAAGCTTAACAGAATCGCCCCGATAAAGCTGAGAATAAAAATCCTTCCTTGTTTCCGATCCGCCATAAAAATTCTCCTTCTTCCCTAGTGCCTTTCTAACTATTCCTGAACAACGGCTTAAATCGTACCATATCCTCTTTTGCATTTCAAGATAAAATTAAGACAGCAGGAAAGGCAAGGTCACGCTGCTGACTTTGCCTCTCCCCTTATAGACTATGATAATTTTGTGCTTTCTTTCCTAGACTGTGCTGTAATACATAACGATATTATATTTGCTGTCCAGCAGTAACTGAAATATCTCATGGCTTACCACTCCTTTATCTCTCGAAAGCTCTCCCGCGACAAAATCAAACTGCAGCTCGTTATGTTCCCTGTACTTATAGAACAGATAATCAAACTCATCGACAAGCCTGCACATCTGCGCGTAAGCGGAATTATTTTTCCCTGAAATCCGGTTCGGAAAACCGGTGCCGTCAAACCTTTCATGATGATGCACGCAGATATCCGCGCAGACATGGACAAAAAACTCACACTGCTTCATTCTGTTCAGCCGTATCAGGCTGCCTCCCAGCGTCGTGTGGCTCTGATACTGCTCGCCGTTCATTTCCTCATGGTTCGCCCCCCTGGAATTGCTGGGTATCATCATAAATCCTATGTCGCAAAAAAATACCGATTCGCTTATGATGTCGATCTCCGCCCTCTCCAGACTGATCCCGTTGGCTTGCACCGCGTATCTGCTGAGGAGTATTTTCATAAGCGCTTCCATGCGGGCATAGTGGCCCACATCTTTGTTAAAATTGATGAGGTATCTCTTATATACCTCTTTTAAGCTCTGGATGTATTTCTGCGTCTCCGCAATGTCCACCTCGGACAGCTCCGTATGCTCTACTATGCCAAGCCTTTCCTTAAGGCGCTTTAATACGTCCTCCCGGTCAAAAGGCTTTTTGATAAATTCTGATATATTGTACTCTAACGCCCGCTCAACGTTTTCCTTTGTCGCCTCTGCCGTGATCAGGAAAATCGGTATGTCATCCACTTTGTTCTGGCGCATGAGATTCAGCACGCTAAACCCGTCTAACACCGGCATGGATACGTCCAGGAGGACCGCATCCAGCTCTCCATGGTTTCGGATAATGCATTCCAGGCCCAAGTAGCCATTGTTCGCCTCCATGATGTCAAAATCATCAAAAAGAATATTTTTTAATACCTCGCGGTCCACCTCGGAATCGTCTACGATCAATAATTTTCTCAAATCTTTGTTCATACTGCTTTCCTTGTCTGCCCTGACAGGCCCTCCCTTTCTCCTCTCGCGCTTCCCTCTCTCATAAGCCGGCTATGACTGCTCGCTCTGATGTTTCTTGATACAGGCAATAATCTCGTTTTGTACCGGCAAGACGTCCCTGAGGATCATCCTCGCTTCCTCGGGTCTTTCTTTTCTCAGCAGATCTACAATCCTTGTGTAAGCATCATAAATCGGGGTAATCGACATATTGCCGGAAGTACCCTTGATATTATGCGCTTTCTCTGCCACCGCGCGATAGTCCGTCCCGTCAAAATCCGGGCTGACATACTGCTCTTCCATCGTCTTTACAAAAATCCCGAGCAGCCTGATGTATAAGTCTTCTTTTCCTTTCAAGCGCTCTAGCGCGCCGTCAACATCTACGCCTAATTCTTTTAATTCTTCCAATAATCCCATGCTCTTTTCCCCTCGCCAGATATTTCATACTGCTGTTACCTTTTTCATCCATTATAGCACACAGCAGCAAAAAATTTCAACAGATAGCGAAAATTATCCGGGAATCCGCCTCACATTCCAAATCCAGCGGATTTCCCGGACAGGCGGCATCCCCTGCCATGGGACATGGTGCAAACGGCATCAGCAGCCGATCTGCCGCTGCAGGTTTTTCATTTCCCGGATCCCTCTGTCCTGTGAGGTGATAATAGAATCCAGAATCGGCTTTAAATCTGAAGAAACACAGTATTGCAGCGCGTTGCGGCTCATTCTGACCGCCCCCTCATGGTGGGGCAGCATTTCCCACATGAAATCACAGTTAATGCGGTCTGTCTCCTTTGCGTTTTTCATCTGATGGAACATCATCTGCATGATCTGCCGCATCTTCTGCTGATAAAGAAGCACATCCCGGGCGGCATTCGCCTGCGTCTCGCATCCCAGCTCGATCTGCTGCATATGCTCGATGCTCTCTGTCTGTTCTTTCACGATATTGGAGGCAATCTGCTGCAGCCTGAGATTTTTGGTGTATTGAAGCACATTGTCCGACATCTCAATGGCGGCACGGTGATGCGGTATCATCTGCACGATGAAATTATAAGAAATGCTGTTTGTCAGCTTCACCTCTGTCATTCCTTTCATCATCGCTTCCAATATGGTTTTGTATGTGCGGAGATACGCTTCCGTCTCTTGTCCGAATCTGCTGCTTTGCATTCTGTCTTTCCTTTTTTCTTTTTAGTATATTCCGTTTTTTTTCCATGTTGAATCAAAAAGTTCCGCACTGGGACGACTCTTTGCCAGAGATACGCCCCTTTGCGGAACATTTTCTTTTATCCGTAACGATCCAGCCCTTTCCGGATCACGCTTATCTTTTCATCTTAGGCTGGAAAATGAGGCTGGCGATATAGCCAAAAATCAAAGCGCCGGAAATCCCCACGGCACTCGCCTCAAATCCTCCCATGAAGATCCCTAAAAATCCATTCTGATCGACCGCCTCTTTGACCCCTTTCCAGAGAACATTTCCAAATCCCAGCAGCGGAACGGTAGCGCCCGCGCCCGCAAAGTCCGCAAAGGGCTGATAGAGCTGCACAGCTCCCAAGAACGCTCCCAGGCACACCAGCAATACCATGATGCGCCCCGGGAGCATTTTTGTTTTTTCCATTAAGATCTGGACCAGCGCACAGATCAGGCCGCCGACCCAAAAAGCATTCACATAATCCATCTTATCCCCTCCTCTCTGCTACGAAGCATGCTCGATCACCACCGCATGGGCAATGCCCGGCACGCTTTTCCCCTCATTAAAGGACACGGTAGAAAGCAGTGCTCCTGTAGGGACAAACAGCACCTTATGATAGCTTCCCTCTTCTATCTTCCTCAGGAAATGAGCGCTCAGGGTGACTGCCGAACAGCCGCATCCAGATCCCCCCGCCCCCGTTCCCTGGGCGCCGCCATCATAGATCTCAATCCCGCAATCCGCGTGAACGCCGCTGATATCGTATCCCTTATATTTTAACAGATCGATCAAAATCTCCTGTCCCACCGTGCCAAGATCCCCCGTGATGATCTGATCGTAATCCGCGGGCGTCCTGCCAAAGTCCGAAAAATTCGCCGCTATCACATCGGCTGCCGCCGGCGCCATGGCGGCTCCCATGTTCATAGAATCTTTGATGCCGTAATCTACGATTTTTCCGGTGGTGATCCCCGTGATCCTCGCTTTGCTCCTTCTTGTCCCAAGGATAAAGGCCCCGCTGCCGGTCACTGTCCAGGTAGCTGATGCTGGCCTTTGGCTGGCATATTCCAAGGGAAAGCGAAACTGCTTTTCCGCACTGGCAAAATGGCTGGACGTCATCGCCGCCACATAATCCGCGAATCCGGAAGCCACGCACATCGCCCCTAAGGAGAGAGCTTCCCCGCAAGTGCTGCAGGCCCCGTAAAGCCCGAAAATCGGCACCTGTGTATCCATCAGTCCAAAGGAAGTGGCGATGTTCTGACCCAGCAGATCTCCTGAAAACAGGTAACGGATATCCTCCGGTTTTAATTTCGCCTTGCCGATCGCCATGGTAAAGGCCTCTTTCTGGAGGGTACTCTCCGCCTCCTCCCATGTATTTTGTCCAAACTTATCGTCCTCGCCCACCACGTCAAAACAGTTTCCCAGAGGTCCTTCCCCCTCTTTTTTTCCTACAATGCTCGCGCTGCTTACAATATAAGGAGCCTTCTCAAACTGCAGGCTTTGTCTTCCTATCTGCACATCCATACCTTCACTTCCTTTTTCTTTTTAGTATGGTTGATTTTTTCGTGCTTATTCATATTTTCTGCCGATCTGGAAATACTATTTTCACGAAGCGCCTTTTTCATGAAATCTTGTTTT
>CAZAMD010000048.1:12140-15354 GCA_964486485.1 uncultured Roseburia sp.
GCCTTTTTCATGAAATCTTGTTTTCATGGAATTCCTTTTTCATGAAATACAGTTTTCATGGAATCCTGCTTTTATGGAATTCTGCTTTTATGGAATCCTGTTTTCATGAGAGGCCGTTTTATGGCTCCCTCTCCTGATATGCCCTTTATTTTCTTTCTTGTGCGGAAACATTTTTGTGCATTTCTTACTATAACAGAATTGATTGACGCATAAAAATTGGTAAGATATGATAAAGTTACGAGGTAAACAATATGAGAAATGAATATATTCCCAAAGTATTAAAAGAATATCGCAAGAAAAACCATTACAGCGTCAACGACGTAGCTCTCATGTTACGCGAACGGTCTTTAGAAGTCGCTCCTAAAACGATTTATGGCTGGGAAAGCGGTCAGGCAAATCCCAGCGCGGACATGCTTTTAACGCTTTGCGAAATGTATCATATTACAGATGTGCTATCTTCTTTCGGCTATAACGGAAATGAGAATTTCTATGTTTCTCCTGCGGAGCGTGTCCTGATCGAATCCTACCGCGCCCACCCGGAGCTTCAGGAGGCTGTGGAAATCCTGCTCGGATGCAGGAAACCCAGACGCGTGCCTCAGCGAGATGGCATGGACGGACAGCGCAAAGTTCCAAGGCAGATTCCGCAAAATCGCACACACGGGAAATAGCGCCGGGAGATTGATCGTGATTGCCTTATCCGGCACACATTCGCGGATATCCTTTTTATTTCCGCTTCATCTTCCGAAGCGCTTCCTTCTCCTCTGCCGGTATCCGGTAAGATTCCAGCATTTTTTGAATCGCCTTATGATAGGTGTAGTCGTCCAGAGGGTGTTCTGACAGATAGGCATAGGTTTCTCCCGGAAACTTCGCATAGGCTGTCGCAAACCCCCAGGCAACCCCCATCTTGAGATAATAGCCCGGATTCGCCAAACTGCCCCAGACGTCCAGCGTGCGGGCAATATACTCCTCCGTCAGGAAATGATCCATCAGCATCACTGCCACGACCCGCTGTTCAAATTCACGTTCCGATTCCCGGTATCGCATGAAAAACTCCCATGCCCGCTCCCTGTTTTTTGCCGCAATCTTAAACGCGGAGCAAAAGCTGTCATTCACAGACCAGTCATGTATTTTGGGTATGAAATCTGACGCGTAGGAGAGGATTTCTCCTATCTCCCCTTTCACGCAGCCAATGACAAGCCCTTGCAGCAGAGTCTCTTCGTAGGAATCCTCTCTTGCGTTTTTAAGGTAGGTTCTCCAGTCCTGCTTTGCAATCTCCTTTGCCAGCATACGGATTTTGGGAATGCGCACTCCCAGCACCGCATCCGCCCCCGGGATCAGCCTTGTATTCCATTCCCGCAGATTCGGCTCCGCCTGCTCCTCCAGGCATCTGCGGATCTCTTCATTCGTGATCTCCATCAAATCCGAAACTCCCCTCCGTCTTTTGAAGTGATATGCATGACAATGCTACAGTCCGCCATGTGTTCATAGTTGACCTCCAGGGCATAATCCACCTTCATCTCGATCTGATGCTCGCTCTCCTGCATCTGTATTTTTTTCGCATCGATCCCGATCAGAAGGCTTCCATAAGGCGTGTAATAATATGTCACGTTTTTCCGGTTTTTCTCAAACATCATATGTACATTGCTGGCGCCTTTTTTGGTGATGTCGAGGGTTTCCTCACTGAGCTTGATGATGTTTTGGGTCGTTTCAGAAAATCCCTCCATCACCTCATCATACAGAATATAATGTTTCCCATTCCTTTTATAATAGTCCCCGGAAGTGATGATCTCCACCGGCGCATTTCCCATATCCTCAGCAAACTGCATTCCGCTGATTTTCACAAGTACTTCTTTGGTCATTTCCATATCCCCATTCTATCTGGCATTTGTTCTTCTATGCGTTATACCATGTATCTTAACCGCTTTCCTTGGAAGATTCAATACTATTCTTCATCTCCGTCCAAAAGTTTGTTCAAAAAAGCAAGATATTTAAACTGTACCCTGTAATCCCCCGAAGACAAGACCCTTCGGTATGCTTCCTCTGACAGCGCTTCTTCGAGAGAATCTCCGGCATCCTGCCCCGCCGCTTCATAAACGCTTCCCGAAAAGCACATATTAGGGTACATGACGCACCACCAGTTATGGCCTCTCCCTTCCCCGATCACGACCTCAAGAGCCTCGTAATTTCCCGCCGGAAAGGTATAGGCTCCATAGGATTTTACAGGAAATTCCACCTCCTTGAGAAACGTTTCCACCTCATAATCATATCCAGATCCCGCAATCACATGCTCCGCCGTCCGCCGGATCTGCCCCTGATGCGCCCTTAGAAGGTTTTCGCATTCTTTCCGGTCAGAGACTCCCTCCAGCAGTTTTTGCATTTTTATCCCTACCGCATCCCTCACCTGCAATTTCAGCGCCTGGTCCTCCTCCGCGTCACTGTTGGCAATGACATGAAACCGGATGATCTTTTCCGCGATTTCCCTCTGCAGCCTCTGTCTCTTTAAATACTCCCCTCCGCTCCATAAGACGGCCAGGCAGAGCGTTCCTCCGATGACGCAGAGCAAACGCTTTCTTTTTTCCATCCAAAACGGGAATCTCCTATTTCGCTTCATAGTTGCCTTATCTCCATTCTTTCTTCTTTTTTCTCCTAAGTGTTCCCGTTTTTCTTTCCTTTATACAAGGGGGATTTCCATCCGGGTTTTTCCAAGCAACTGCGTGCAGCGGAATCCATTCTTTTCTTTTGCGGTTCCAAAGATCCCGCAGATGCCTTTCAATACCTGCAGATAATTATGGCTATTTGCAGATATCTTCTATGTTAAAATTGTGAATCTGTTTCTTTTTTATACCTCCGTTTTATTTGCTTTTGTTTTGTTTCTGATAATATAATATCACATATTTTTGAGAAAAAATTTATTGACAAAATCCCCGCTATATTATATAGTGGATTTAAGAATATAAGGAGGTGAAAAAGAGGTGTTACAATATAAAATAGAGGTTATTAAAGAACTGGCAAAAGTTGGAATAAATACGACAACCGCAAAGAAAAGCGGGATTTTTGGGCAAGACACAATGAGAAAATTTAGGAATGGAGATACTAATATATCTCTGGACATATTAAATAGATTATGCTGTGTCTTAGAAATGCAACCTCGGGATATAATTAAATTTATTGAGACAGAGGAAGATAGAAAAAAAATAATATCAAAAATATGTGA
>CAZAMD010000049.1:0-2294 GCA_964486485.1 uncultured Roseburia sp.
ATTACAATTTTCCCGTTCTAATCCCGATAACAGTTGTGCGTTTTAACAAAAGTATTGAAAAACAGCAACGGAAATATTGAAAAAAATAGGGAATTATGGTAAGATACCAACAGTTTTTCGGACTGTCGTTTGACGTTAAGAACAGGCAGTTCTACGCAATAAGCATGAAAAGAATCCGGCAGTTTCATGAACCTCCAAACGGATCTGTGGACATCCGATCCGTTTGGGGGTTTTATCGTGAGAGGTACGTTTTTTCCGCGCTGCGTCCTTGCAGGGAAAATCATGTCCCCGCGGCGCGCCACAAAAAAAAGACAATCATTTCTGATTGCCTTTCCGGGATATCTGCTATTGTATTTTTCATTTCAAACCATCTTTTTCGCCCACGCGGCAACCACCATCCAGGAATCCGCAGCGTCCGCTCCATGAATGGCAAGGCCTCTTCCAAACGAAGCTCCCTTGCATATGTCTTTGAGATCCTTCTCGCTGTTTCCAAGACCTGTTCCCTCATGAGTGACCACTGCCATAACCTTTTTCCCGTTCCAATCCAGCCTTTCAAGCAGGGAGAAGATTGCCATCGGGTAAGTTCCCCACCAGCAGGGACCGCAGACAAAGATATTGTCATAGGGTTCGATGGTATCTAAATATTTTTTCAGCTCCGGTCTTGCCCCCTCCTGCAGCTCCTGTTTTGCCTCCTCAATGCAGGCATGGTAATCCTCCGCATAATGTTTGACTGTTTCCACCTCAAACAAGTCTCCGCCGACCGCTTTCTGAATAAATTCGGCAACAATCTCAGTGTTGCCCTTTTCCAGATTTTTGATCCTGCCGTTGCAGTAGTTCTCTCCTTTGTGAGAGTAGTAAATAATAAGATTATCTGCCATGATTCCTCCCATTCTGCCGCCGTCAGGCGGTCTTTTCATAAAAGGGACTTTGTGCGGCAGCACAAATCCCAGATTGAAAATTTCAATTTTCAATCTTTGCATCTCCTTGTTTTATGATGATCCTATAAGGTACCATTCTGTTTTTCCGGCTGCCATATGAGTTTCCCTGCACTGGGAAAATCCCCAGATGCGGCATCCTATTCCTCTAGCAGCATCTGCACACAGCCATACATGCCGGCATCATTGCCAAGGCTTGCCAGGGCAAATCTGGCATCCCTGCAGGCATAGTGCGCGGTTTCCATATAATGCTTCTGAATTTCATGGATCAATATTTCTCCGGCCTTTGACACGCCGCCGCCGATCACGATCGTTTCCGGATTCACGACACAGGCAATATTCGAGAGAGCCGCTCCGAGAATGGCGCAGACCTCGTCCACTAGATCAACTGCCACGGCATCGTGTGCTTTTGCCTCGTCAAACACATCTTTCGCAGTGAGCGTTTCAAATTTCCTCAAGCCGGTTTCCTCGGAGGACACTGCCAGCTTCCTCTTTGCCAAGCGGACAATCCCCGTGGCAGACGTATACTGCTCCAAGCAGCCGTATTTGCCGCAGTTGCAGGGTTCCAGTTCTTCTGGATTGACCGAGATATGGCCGATTTCCCCGCCTGCCCCGTTAAATCCTGCCACTACTTTTCCGTTTACTATGACGCCGCCGCCTACGCCGGTGCCTAAGGTTACCATCACCACGTCTTTACAGCCTTTTGCTCCGCCCTGCCACATTTCTCCCAGAGCCGCCACATTGGCGTCATTGCCTGCCTTGACCTTTAAACCGGTAAGGTTTCCCAATTCTTCCGCCACATTGACAATCCCCCAGCCAAGGTTCACACAGCGGTTCACCACTCCGTCGTTTTTGACCGGTCCTGGAACGCCAAGCCCGATTCCCTGCACCTCATCTTTGGAAATCCCCTCCTGCGCCAGCTTATTGTCCACTGCTAAAGCCACATCGGAAAGAATGGATTCCCCATGGTTTTCCGTATTGGTCTTTATCTCCCATTTGTCAAGCAGCGTTCCATTCGTCTCAAAAAAACCGATTTTGCAGGTAGTTCCTCCGATATCCACTCCAAAAGCATATTTCTTCATCGTCTTCCTCCTTTTATTCCTGGCTTCTGCCTTACCTGTTTCCTTTCCATCAAGGACCTTGCGGGGAGAATGCAAGCATCTCCGTGCAGCATAGCGCTTCTCACACTGCAATCTATGCTTATGATAATGTTCTGTCATCTATCTGTCAAGTCCTTACTCCGGCGGCGTTTCCGGCATCTGTCCCTGGCCCTCCGGCGGGCTTTCCGGCACCTGTCCCTGACCCTCCGGCGGCGTTTCCGGCACCTGTCCCCCGCCCTCCGGCGGCGTTTCCGGCATC
>CAZAMD010000049.1:2394-14820 GCA_964486485.1 uncultured Roseburia sp.
CTCCGGCGGCGTTTCCGGCACCTGTCCCCCGCCCTCCGGCGGCGTTTCCGGCATCTGTTCCCCGCCCTCCGGCGGGCTTTCCGGCATCTGTCCCTGGCCCTCCGGCGGCGTTTCCGGCATCTGTCCCTGACCCTCCGGCGGGCTTTCCGGCATCTGTCCCTGACCCTCCGGCGGCGTTTCCGGCATCTGTCCTCCGCCCTCCGGCGGGCTTTCCGGCACCTGCGGCTCTTCCTCCTCCGTTTCCTGTATCTGGAAGCGATCCGACATCTGTGCGTAGGGCAGAAATTCCATAGGCTCTAAGTTCTCATGGATTCCCTGCATGAATTGATGCCAGATATTCCCCGGATAGGTGGATCCCATCAAAGCATCCAGCTTCTTGGGCATATCATAACCCACCCATACGCTGGTGGTATAATATCTGGTATATCCCACGAACCACCCGTCTTTCTGGTCATTCGTGGTTCCGGTTTTGCCCGCGGAGGGCATGGCGGAAAGACCTAATCCCTTTCCCGTCCCCTGCGTAAGCACTCCTTTGAGCATATCTGTCATCATGCGGGCCGCATTTTGCTTATATATGACTTTTTCCGCCTGCTTAGAGGCATAAATTTCATTTCCCTCCGCATCCAATATTTTTACGATACAGGTAGGCGCACGGTATTTTCCGTCATTTTCCAGCGCCGCGTACCCTGATGCCATTTCAAGCGCCGACACCCCATTGGTAAAGCCTCCCAGCGCCGTCGCAAGCCGGTAATCTTCCTTATCCAAATGGGAAAAATTCATATTTTCCAAATAGGAGAGTCCCACCTCAGGGGTCAGTTCCTCATATAATTTCCACGCTATCGTGTTGACGGATTTCTCTACCGCTCTCCGCAGGGTGATTTCTCCGGCGTAAGTGCCTCCCGCGTTTTTCGGTCCATCTTCCACGGGTTCATCCACGACGAGGCTTTCCGGTATGTAACCCCGTTCCAGAGAGGGGGCATAAACCGTCAGGGGCTTGATGGAGCTTCCGGGCTGCCTGAAACTCTGGTAAGCCCGATTTAACGTATAGCCGGAAAGCTCCTGCCCTCTCCCTCCCACAATGGCTTTCACATACCCGCTGGCGTTGTCGATGCAGACCGCAGAGGACTGCAGCGCATAAACCCCCTCCTCATTGGTTTCCGTATAACCCCGCAGCGCGTCATCTACCGCGCTCTGCAGCGCTTCCTGCATTGCCAGGTCCAGAGAGGTATAGATGCGGTATCCTCCGGTATACAATTTTTTCTGGCATCTGCCATAGGATTCCCCATAGGCTTCCTCGTAATTTTCCTGCTCTTTTTCCGAGGAAAACTGATAGCGGAACTTAAATCCCTCCTGCTCCATCAATGCCCTCGCAGCACAATAATAGGTGTATGTCTCCACATAATCATTTTTTGCCAGCGTCTCCGGACGCTTTAGGATAACCGCCGCCGCTTTTGCCTCCTGGCACCGGAGCTTTGAGATATATCCATCTTTTTCCATATTGTCCAGGATCCGATCCCTTCTGGCAATCGTATTCCTTTTCTTCGTGACAGGGTCATAATCGGCAGGGTTGTTTGGGATCGCGCACAGAAAAGCGATTTCTGACAGATTTAGTTGTGATATGTTTCTGTTAAAATACCCCCTGCTGGCAGACTGGATCCCATAATACCCGTTCCCAAAATAAATGTTATTGAGATAAAATTCCAAAATCTGTTCTTTGCTATACTTTTTCTCTAGGCCGCGGGCAATGAACATTTCTTCTATTTTCCTCTGCCATGTTTTTTCTTGGGAAAGAAAAATATTCCTCGCCAGCTGCATCGTGATGGTGCTTCCCCCTTGGGTGGCTTCGCCCTCCTCGAGCATTACTTTGACAGAACGCGCAAGCGCCAGATAATCAATCCCCTGGTGCTTAAAAAATTTCTTATCTTCAATGCTGACGATCGCTGATACTACCTCCGCCGGTATTTCATCGAACGAAAGATAATAAGAATCATGGCTTCCCTTCAGCATGGAAATGGTGGAGCCGTCCGCTGCATATACAATGCTGGTCTGGCTCGCCTTGAATGTATCGGCGCTGGAAGAGCGCACCATCCGGTCTGCTTCTTCCCGCAATCCTTTTATTTCCGCGGCATAGCCTGACAAAAGATAGATGCCTGCCGCCGACGCTGTCAAAATCAGCAATACCATCTGTAATTTCACAAATAACCAAAAAGAACGATACTTCTTTTTTTTCCTGCCCTTTGCCAATGTTCCCTCCCATCTATCCCGCTATCGCTTTATGATATGTAATTCCAAGTTTTTCCGATCGTTCCATTCCCCGCTGCCGGCAGGCCGAGACAAGCCTGATTTCTCCTGCCGCTTTTTGCTCCACGGCTTTCCAGCATCCGGCTTGATGCCGGGAGTCATCTCTGCAAATGCGCGTAAATTCCATATTCTCCCCCGTTTCCGCTCTTTTCCGGCAGATTAGCGTCAGTCCATTCACAAGCAGCCTTTCAGGCGGACCGCGCTTGCACGGAGGAGCGCGCAAAACTGCTTATGGGAGGGACGGCTGCAAGCTTACAGCAGTTTTTTTATGTAAGGCACCTTCTTTAAGACAGCCGTGACCGCCAGAGCGCTCATAAACACGAGCGCCTCATAGAAAAGCACCGCGATCATGCTGTTGACCCGAAGGCTTAAATCATTATAAAACTGCTCATAAAGGCTGATAAACAGATCGGACAGCAGGTAAATCCCAAAGGAGCAGCTTCCGATAAACAGCACTGTTTTCCAAAACCACTCCCACTTTATCATGTCCCCCAGATACCTCGCCAGATAAAACAGGGCCGCTGCCGTCACAGATACATTCAGGTAGGTCCGATCATCCAAAAATAAAAAGCTGTCCGGCCTTACCCGGTATTCGTGGTACGTCAGGAATACCTCCCCTGACACGCCTCCCAAAAAAACGGCAACGCTGAGTAGGGCATAGCTTTTTTTCCTTTCCACATAATGTTCCAGGTAATATCCCAGAAAGAAGACGCCAACATAGACCGAAGGAAACGGCTCCGTAAACATATAGCTTAGGGCAAAACCCGGAAAATAGTGGATCAGCACCGGAAGCGCCCCCATCGCCGCCACAGAAATCAGCACAAGTAGCTGGAAATCCCTTTTTTTCATGTGGACGGACAATATCTGCCAAAAGGGCATCGTAAAAAGCAGTCCCAGATATAAGTACAGATACCAGTAGGCATTGGTTATATGGCGCTGGTAAATGAGCTTGAAATATTCCAGAATATGCAGAGGCTTTCCCGCCATATGCATGCTTCTGGCGTAATAAAGAAAAGAAAATATGGCGATCACTGCGATGATCCGCAGGATGCGCGACAGATGCTTTCTGCAGCCATCGGTCTTCCCAAGCAGCAAGACCCCGGAAATCATCAGAAATACCGGAACCGCTGTCTTGCAGGCAAAAAAGTAAGCGAGGGAGAGCCACCAGAGCTTCGACTCCGGCGTTCTCGATAAAAAAATGCCGCTGTTGGTATGATTCACGATGACAAAAAAACAGGCAATGATGCGCAGCAACTCCAAATAGGCTGTTTTTGTTCTCATTTTCATCTTTCCTCGCATTCTGCCGCCGGCAGGCGGTCTTTTGGAACCCTTACTCCATAATCTTAACCACGATGACCCCGTCTATGATCTGAATGGATCCGCTGTCGGGATAGCTTGGCATAGCCTGTACGCTTTCCTTTTCCATCAGTTCCACAATCTCTTCATAGCCGCAAAATCTCGGCGCGAAGCCCAGATACTTGGTGATAATGTGATTTCTGGAATAGGCGCTGATATTTGTTTCGGACTTCCCTCCAAGGCCAAAGGTTCCGCCCACAAGGCTTCCCATATTGTTCGTGGCGTCGTTAATCTCATTTCCCACTAAGGCTAAGGGCAGCTCATCATGATAGCCGTCCAGGCTCTTAATCTGGGTCACCATAGTCTGGAAGTAGGACATGTCATGGTATTTCGTATATTCCAGCGACATGTAGCAGCCATTCCCATACCAGATATAAACCAAAATCATGACCACGGAAACCAGAGCGGCAATCCACTGTGTCCCTTTTCTTAGGATTTCTTTCCTGTCAAAGGAAACCCGGAAATTGTCCGCCCAGATGAGATTGAAAATGGAAACAAACACTACGGAATATGCCATCAGGGTATATACCCATCCGTTCGGCGTCATGATATAGATCAGGTACACCGCGATGGGAAATACCATAAACCCAAGGACAAGGAAAACCTTTTTTATGTTGCAGCCCTTTTTCCCAAAGAGCAGGCAGAGGGCGCCGACGCCCCAGGACGCCATCATCAGAAAATAGGATTTTCTCACATAGGAGGTCGGGTTTAGGCACATCACATCATGGCGGAACAGATTGATAAAATCCCGATAGGAGCGCCCGACGGCAGAAATCACCTCTTTGCCATTGGTCTGCCCCATGGTATCTAAGCCCTGATATCCATTGACCTCCAATCCCCAGTGCGCCACGAAAAGCTTATGCAAAAGAAAATACAAAATCATACCCGCCGCTAACACCAGAATATAGCGCAGCGCCAGAAAAACGACATCCTTCCATGTGGTTTCCTCTCCCGAAAACGCGCAGAGAATGAGGATGCTCATGACAAACAGGCACGCCGTGTTGGAAAAGTATGCCTGGTAAGTGCCCATGGAGCAGGCGATCAGCAGCACTGCCGCCAGATCCAACAGGAGATTTTTCGGATAACGGATCACCAGCCATGCCGCAAGCACGCTGAACAACACTGCCACTGAATAAAATGACGCCGTGTACATAAACAAAAAGGTGCTGGTCACTGCCGGAAAGGAGAGGAAAATGCCTCCCAGCGCCGCTGCAAAGAGGCTGCTTTTCACCTTGAACATATCCGCGATCAACGCGGCAGAGATCGCTAAAAGCAGCAGGGAAATCATACCGTTGATGAAAGGCAGGGAAAAATTGCCAAACTGCGCCCCAAAAACATCTCCCATGATCCTGAGAAACCATCTTCCCGATTCTGCCCCGGTGCCGTAGCCGCTGGGAGTATTCATCAATTCGTCATAGTTATACAGCTTGTTCGTAAAATCGTAGAGATGGGTCATAAGGCCAATGACCACCGCCCCGAAAAATGCGGCCTTTGCGGTCTTAGGGATCTTTCCCCACGCTTCTTTGGCAAATCCATCCGGCGTACTCATGTCTCCTTTCATGACTCTTCCTCCCCATGTTTTCTGAATATGATAAGTTTGCTCAGAATATAATTCATGATCACTACCAGCACGCTTGCGATCACCTTTATCACGGAGTCGTTAAAGTGCATTCCTTCCACAAAGAGAAAGAGCATTCCTGTCTCTAACACTCCCGAGAACACCCTCGCCGACACAAAGGAGGCAATTTCCCTTGCCATCGTCTTTGCATCCCGCTTTTCCGATCGGAATACATACACCTTATTGACCCAGAAGGCAAACACCACCGCCGCGACCCATGCCACCGCGTTGCTGGCGAGATAGTTGATACCAAGCGCTTTGGTGCAGATGAAATATGCGGCGTAATTTACAAGGGTAGTCATCACTCCCCAGAAAAGGTAACTGGCCAGTTCCCGGTATTTCTCTGCGAATGCTTTTATCTTATCCATGGCTTCCTCTTTCTCCCGTTTCTTTCTCCACGATAAACCTGGGGCGTTCTTTTACCTCGTCATAGATTTTCGCGATATAATAACCGATGATGCCGATGGCAACCATCAAAATGCTTCCGGTGATCAGCTGAAGCATGATCACTGTGGTAAAGCCCTCCAGCGCATCCCCCCTCATAAATTTTACCAGCGTCTGTATCCCCAATACCAGCGCAAACACAAAAAACACCATGCCGCTTACCGTGACAATCTGCAGCGGAGCGGAAGAAAACGATGTGATATTGGTCACCGCGTATTTCACCAGAGATTTCAGCGACCATTTGGAGACGCCTCTCGTGCGCTCCCGCACCTCAAACTCTACTGTGGCGGAGCGATATCCCACCCAGGAGGAGATGGCGCGGAAAAAAAACTGTTTCTCCGGCATCTTTAAAATCGTGTCCACGACCTGGCGGTCCATCAGCTTAAAATCCGACGCGTTCCTCATATCGATGCCGCTGGCTTTGCTGATCAGGGCATAAAACATGCCCGCCGCCCATTTGTGGAACAGCCCCTCTTTTCCTCTGGAGCATTTCACGCCCTCCACGACCTTATATCCCTGCTCCCACAGGCGGTACATCTCTACGATTTTCTCAGGCGGATGCTGCAGGTCACAGTCGATAATGACGCATGCCTCCCCCTTTGCATAGGCAAGTCCCGCCATCATCGCCGCTTCTTTCCCGAAATTCCTGGAAAAAGAAATCCCCCGCACGCCCGGGTCTCTCTCCGCCTCCCGCTCGATCCTCTCCCAGGTGGCATCTCCGGAGCCATCATTGACAAAGATCATCTCATAGGGAATCCCCGCTGTCCGCAAGATGCGTCCAATGGCATCCGCCGTGACCGGTATCATTGCCTCCTCGTTAAAGGCGGGAATAATGACTGATAACATGACTTCTCCTCCCTGTCTTATCCTATCGTATATACTTCCGGCGGATGCAAAATAAACTCACTGTTAAAGGCCTGTGTGTAGGCTCCGGCATTCTGGAACAGGAAAATATCCCCTGCCTCTGCCTTTGTGACGTCCTCTGCCACAAGAAACCGGTCGTTCTCCATGCAGGTGCAGCCGCAGATCAGCTGCCTTTTTGCCCTCTCGCGCTCCTCAGATGCCACCAGGCGGCAGGGCGGCACGCGCCGGTTCATAAATGGGTTGATGTGAAGCAAGCTCCCATCCAAGGTCACTACCCGCTCGCCCCGGATATCCCGGACATTGAAGACTCTTGTCATATATTCTAAGGAAGTGGCGATCACGGAAGCCCCCGGCTCTAAAATGAGCCTTGTTTCCTCCGGCGCAAAGCCTTTCCTTAATTCCCCGCAAATGCAGCCGGCATATTCCTCCATGGAGGGGAAGTCCTCCATGGAGGGCTTCCCCTCTATCTTTTGTCCCCCGAAAAAGCCGCCGCCCATATCCACATAGCGCAGCTTTAATCCGTATTCCTCCGCAAGCTCCACCGCTTTTCGCGCCAGCATCGTAAACACCCCCGCGCTTCTGCTTTTGGTGCTGGTGTGGAGATGGATCCCGTGGATTTGTGCGCCCGCGCTCCGCAGCAGATCTACCGCCCTGCCAAAATCGCCATTTTCCCAGCAGATGCCAAAGCGGCTGACTTCCTCTCCCGCTGTCGTTTCCCCCGGGCAGAGCGCTTCTAAATCGAAATTGACCCTAAGCCCCGTTTCCGGTTTTTGCGCATCCGCCACAGAGCGCAGAAGATCCGCATACACGCCCACTTCATCCAGGTTGTCCAGATTTATGACGCTCCCCCCGCGATAGGCTTCTTCCAGCAGGGCCTTTCCCTTGCACGGCCCGTTTAAGATAATGTTTTCCCGCGGTGTAAACTGACGGGCATACGCGTATTCATCTGCAGACACCGTCTCCGCGTACCATCCCAGCTTCTCCACCGCATAGCGGATCAGGTTCGCGTCGTGATTGGTCTTTACCGAATAGCCAAATTCGGCCCGTCCCTCCCACTGCTCGGAAAACGGATCCATAATGGCACGGCAGTTTTCTTCAAATTTTTTTAAATTGATAAGGTAACAGGGGGTTTTATAGTTCTGCCAATCTATCATATCGCTCCCTCTCTACTGACCTTTTTCTATACAGCATATAAACTCCCAGATGGAACCGTTCCATTTTCCATCTTCCCCGGTATGCAGTCTGTGATATCGATGATCCGGATATCTTTCTGGGCGTAAATGCCCGGCTTTTTCACCACAAGCTCCCGATCTAACGGTTCTTTGTTCAGCCATTTGACAATGGCCCCCGGCAGATCCACTCCGGCCAGGTGGCTGAAAGGATAGCCGCCGCCAAAGCGGGCGTTCAGCTCCAGCACATAAATGCGTTCCTCCGTAACAAAGACGTCCATATCAAGGTTGCCGATATGCCCTAACGCTCTTCCCGCCGCAGTCCCCACTGCCTCCACTGCCGCGTCCTCCACCACCTGGGCGCAGTCCGTCTCCCCGGAGCGCATGGCGATTTTTTTCCTGACCACGGTCAGATGATGATTTCCCGCAAGGTCGTGCATCACATCAAGCCCATACTCCTGGCCTTTGATCTTCTCCTGGAACAGGACGGAGACTTCTTCCTCGAAAGCAGATTCATATTTCAGATAGGACTGGAAAATCTCGCGTTTTACCTTTTTTGCCAGCACCTCCAGCTCTTCCCTGTTGTCCGCCTGATAAACAGCGATCGACCCCATGCCCCACCGGGGCTTAATGATGACCGGATAGGCGATCTCCCCCGCCGCTAACGCGGCTTCTGCCTCCACTTGCTTACAGTACGTTTTCGGCGCTGCCAACCCCGCTCTCCGGCAAAATTCAAAGGTCTTCCACTTATCATTGCAGATGTCGATCACCTCGGGGGCGGAAACGATGAGCGTCACTCCCTCTTCGGCAAATTCCTCCCTGTGCTTCGCCAGCATAAAGAGGTCTACGTCAAACAGGGGAATGACGGCAGTGATTTCCTGCTCCCTGCAGTAGCGCTTTAAGAACGGGAGATAGTCCCCATCATAAATCAGGGGCGTGACCACGCTTTTATCCCCATAGTAAAAAACGGGAGAAAGGGGAGCGCTGTTTCCCACATGCACTTCCCCTGTTCCCTGTAAGGCGTTTTTAAAATATTCCACTAAATATCCCCGCCGTCCTGCGGAGGTCAATAAAATATTCCTCTTTCTGCTCATTGATCTACCCCGCGATAATCTCGTCTTCCTCGGCATCCCCGACGCATACCTCAATGCAGCGCAGGTCTGACCCTAAGGCTTTGA
Organism: uncultured Roseburia sp.; assembly: GCA_964486485.1. GTDB lineage: Bacteria > Bacillota > Clostridia > Lachnospirales > Lachnospiraceae > Roseburia. The sequence continues at coordinate 11,325 of CAZAMD010000049.1, forward strand.
TGGCATGGTCTTTTCCCGGAGCGATGCTGACAGTGGAACCTGCCGTCAGATCCACTTCCACACCCTCCAGCAGGAGTTTTCCCATGCCGGAAAGCACCGTGATCGTCTCCGTATGCTTTAAGTGCCTGTGTTTTGGCATCGCCTTTCCCGCCACGATCTTGACGCGTTTTGTCACGCTGCGGATGCCGTCATCTTCATCGTTGTCAATGGTCTTTACCGTTCCCCAGCGGCGCTCCTCATATTTTGAGGTATCCTTGATATGCTCCAGACAGTTTTTGATGTAGGAACTCTGGTGCTTGTCCGCCACCAAGATGCCGTCATGGGAGGCGGCAATGACCATATTCTTAGCGCCCATCACCACCATCGGCACTCCCAGCACATTGACGGCATGGCTGTTTTCACAGGTATCATCCCAGGTCACATCTCCGATGCTGTTTTCCTGCATCTCCTCTGTGAGGGTATTCCAGGTCCCCAGATCTTTCCAGATATCATCGTATCTGATGGCGGCAATCTCTTTCCAGTGCTCTAACACCTCATAGTCAAAGCTTTTCTTCGGAAGCTTTTCATAATCCGCCGCCATCTGGTGATAATCCGTCCCCACGCCGTATTTCTCCAGCCACTGTGCCGCTAAGGAGAGCTTGAAGCAGAATACGCCGCAGTTCCAGAGCGCGCCCTCCGCCACCAGCCTGCGGGCTGTCTCCTCGTCCGGCTTCTCCCGAAATCCCGTTACTTTCAAGAGTTCCTCCCCTCCCTGCTCCGGCAGGATGTAGCCGTATTTGGTGGAAGGATAGGTCGGGACGCCCCCGAGAAGCCCGATGGTTTTCTCACTAGATGCGATATATTCTCCCAGTCTTTTGATGCAGTCAAAAAACGCTCCCGATGTATAGGGGTCTACCGGCAGGAATGCCGCCACGTCATCTTTTTCCGCGCCTTTTTCTGACAAAAGATAGGCACAGGATAACATCACGGCTGGAAAGGTATCACGGCGCATAGGCTCTACCGCCACCTCGGCAGCCCCGTCCAGCTGGCTCTCTATCAGTTCCACCTGCGCGCTGCTGGCACAGACAATCGTGTGCTCCGAAAGCCCCGCTGCCTGTAATTGACCGAATACCCGCTGGAGCATGGAGCACTTCCCGTCACTGCCCGCCCCGTCATAATTCATCAGCTTGATATACTGTTTGGAACAGAGGTCATTAGACAGAGGCCACAGCCGCTTGCCGGATCCCCCGGATAATAATACGATATACATTGGCTTCTCTTCCTTTCCTTTTCCCTGAACGGCTATCTTTCCGCCCGCGTCGGGTTATTTAAGAAATCCTCATAGGCAAGACGGATGCCGTCTTCCAGCTCTGTTTGATATCTCCATCCCAGACTCTCCAGCTTGCTTACGTCCAAAAGCTTCCGCGGCGTTCCGTCGGGTTTTTCTGCATCCCATTTGATCTCCCCGTCATAACCGACCACCTCTGCCACCAGCTCCGTCAGCTCTTTGATGGTCAGTTCTTTGCCCGTCCCAAGGTTCACCGTCTCATCTCCGCTGTAATGATTCATCAGATATACGCAGGCGTCAGCGAGGTCGTCTACATATAAGAACTCTCTCAAGGGCGTTCCCGTTCCCCAGCAGGTGACCTCTTTTGCTCCGGACTCCTTCGCCTCATGGAAGCGGCGGATCAGTGCCGGAAGCACATGGGAATGTTCGGGATGGTAGTTATCGTTTGGTCCGTAAAGGTTTGTAGGCATTACGGAAATATAATCCGTGCCGTACTGTTTATTCAGATATTCGCAATATTTTAAGCCGCTGATCTTTGCCAGCGCATACGCCTCGTTCGTCTTCTCCAGTTCTCCGGTCAGAAGGCAGCTCTCCGGCATAGGCTGGGGCGCCATGCGCGGATAGATGCAGGAGGAGCCTAAAAACATCAGCTTTTTACAGCCGCATCTCCACGCTTCATGGATCACATTCATCTCTAAGACCATGTTTTCATACAGGAAATCCGCCAGGGCCTCGCTGTTTGCCATGATCCCTCCCACTTTTGCCGCCGCAAGGAACACATACTCCGGCCTCTCCTCTGCAAAGAACGCCTCCACCTCCTCCTGGCGGCAGAGGTCTAGTTCTCTGTGGGTTCTTGTGATGATATTGTGATATCCCTCTTTCTCTAACTGGCGGACGATGGCGGATCCCACCATTCCTCTGTGTCCTGCCACATATATTTTCGCGTCTTTTTCCATCATAACGATTTCCTCCATGTCAGAGCCGTTTGCTGCGATGACACGCGATGAGAAATCCGTACCAGCGGTTTCTCCTCTGCGCTCAAGGCACATTTGTGATGTTTCAGCACAAATTACCAAACGAATGAAATTCGTTGGAAAATAAGCCATCGAGCTTATTTTTCAACCTCTTTCCTCACGAATTCCAGATCGTGTCTGACCATAATCTTTACCAGTTCTTCAAAGGTTGTCTTGGTCGGATTCCAGCCCAGCTTTGTTTTCGCCTTGGTGGGGTCGCCTAAGAGATTCACCACGTCGGTCGGACGGTAAAATTCTTCCGCCACCTCAATGACGACTTTTCCCGTTGCCTTGTCGATGCCTGTTTCTTCCATTCCCTCGCCCCGGAATTCCAGCTCTATGCCCGCTTCCCGGAACGCATGCTCGCAAAATTCCCGAACGGAATGCTGGATTCCCGTTGCAATAACGAAATCCTCCGGCTTATCATTCTGTAAGATCAGCCACATGCACTCCACATAATCTTTCGCGTATCCCCAGTCGCGCAGGGAGGATAAGTTTCCAAGGTAAAGCCGGTCTTGTTTGCCGAGGGCGATCCTTGCCGCCGCGAGGGAAATCTTTCTCGTCACAAAGGTTTCCCCGCGCCGCTCCGACTCATGGTTGAACAAGATGCCGCTGCAGCAGAACATATCATAGGCCTCGCGATACTCTTTTACGATCCAAAATCCATACTGCTTTGCCACCGCATAGGGGCTGTACGGATGGAATGGCGTGGTTTCGCGCTGAGGCACTTCCTCTACTTTTCCGTACAATTCGGAGGTGGAGGCCTGATAGATGCGGCAGGTTTTCTCTAAGCCGCAGATGCGGACCGCCTCTAATACACGAAGCACTCCTGTCGCCACCACGTCAGCGGTGTATTCTGGAACGTCAAAGCTGACCCCTACATGGCTTTGCGCCGCCAGGTTATAAATTTCATCGGGCCTGATGGTGCTGACCAAGCGGACAATGCTCATCGAATCAGCGAGATCCCCATAGTGTACAAAAAAGTTCGGATTCCCCTCTAGCTGGTCGATCCTGTCCCTTCTCTCCGTGGAGGAACGGCGCACCATTCCATGCACCTCATAGCCTTTCTCCAGCAGAAACTCCGCCAGGTAGCTGCCGTCCTGTCCGGTAACGCCTGTGATTAACGCTTTTTTAGTCATTGCTTTTCTCCTTTTACTCTGTTTTCCTGATGAAATCCTTTTCATGAAATTTATTTCTATGAATTTTTTTCTATGAA
>CAZAMD010000050.1:0-5446 GCA_964486485.1 uncultured Roseburia sp.
CGGCACTGAAATCCCAGAAAGCAAAGACCCTGACGGTGAAGTGGAAGAAAGACGCAAAAGCGAACGGTTACATCATACAGTATTCTATGGACAAGAAATTCAAGAAAGCGGTAACAACCGTGACAATAAAGAAAAACGGCACGACAGCAAAGACGGTTTCCAAGCTGAACGGCGGGAAGAAATACTACGTCCGCGTCTGCTCCTACAAGACCTCGGGCGGAAAACCGGTCAAGGGCGCGTACAGTCCAGTGAAAGCTGTGACGGTGAAGAAGTAAAAGGCGGAGATCCGCCGGACATGCTTTTTGGAAGGGGCGGGAAAGCGTCTGCCGGAGCGGAGGCTCAGAGAAACTTAAGAAAAAAGAAAAAAGAAAACCGCCGCATGGGAGCGCTCCCATGCGGCGGTTTTCTTGCCGCCCTCGGGGATTTTAGGGATAGACAAACCTTGCGGGATAAGATTATAATGAGAAAGTGGCATTTGCCGCGGAATACGAATATAAAAAGGAAATGAGGTAATAGTAGTATGGTAATACAGTTTATCAGAGGATTCTGCATGGCGCTGGCGGACAGCGTGCCGGGGGTGTCCGGCGGAACGATCGCGTTCATTCTTGGATTTTACGATCAATTCATCGATTCGATGGATGACCTGATGACGGGGAGCATGGAAAAGAAAAAAGCGGCGCTCGCTTTTCTGCTGAAACTCGGCGTCGGCTGGATCACCGGTTTCATCATAGCGATCCTGATTCTGGCAAGCGTATTTGAAACCCACATTTATGGCATAAGCTCTCTTTTCATCGGATTTATCCTTTTTTCCATTCCCATTGTCGTGATGGAGGAAAAGGAGTGCCTGGCGGCAAAGAAAAGCGGCATCCCGTTTCTCTTTCTGGGCATAGCGGTGGTGAGCGCCATCACTTATTTCAATCCTGCCGGAGGGGACAGCGGCATGAGCTTGGACAAGCTCCATGCGGGACTGGCTGTGTATGTGTTCTTCGCGGGCATGATCGCGATCTCCGCGATGGTGCTGCCGGGGATTTCCGGCTCCACCCTGCTTCTCATCATGGGGCTTTACCTCCCCATCGTGACAGCCATTAAGGATATCCTGCATTTTGATTTCAGCTGCTTTGCCGCGGTATTCCTCTTCGGCTGCGGCGTGCTGGTGGGCATTTTCAGCGTGGTGAAGCTGATCCGCAAGGCATTGGAGCATTTCCGCGCCCAGATGATCTACACGATCATAGGGCTTATGCTGGGTTCCATCTACGCGGTCGTCATGGGTCCGGCCTCCCTGGAGCAGCCGAAGCCGCCCATGACCTGGAGCGAGTTTTCCATTCTCGCTTTTGTGGCTGGGGGAGCCGTGATGCTCGGGATGCAGAAGCTGAAAAATCTGAAATGACCGGAAAGCTGCCGGGAGCTGCAAGATGAAAAAGGAGCAGAGGGAATGCGGATGGGAATGAAAGGATTATGAGGAAACTGCTGATTTATCTGAAAAATTATAAAAAAGAAAGCATACTGGGGCCTTTTTTCAAATTGCTGGAGGCTTCCTTTGAGCTGGCCGTTCCCCTCGTCATGGCCGCCATCATCGACCGGGGCGTGGCTTTTTCCGATAAGGCGTATATCCTGCGCATGTGCATGGTCTTGATACTGCTGGCGGCGGTAGGGTTCGCCTGTTCCGTCACGGCGCAGTACTTCGCGGCGAAGGCCTCCGTGGGATTTGCCGCGGAGCTGCGCCATGGGCTGTTTGCCCATATTGAGCGGCTCTCTTTCACCGAACTGGACACGGTAGGGACTTCCACCCTGATCACTAGAATGACGAGCGATGTCAATCAGGTGCAAAACGGCGTAAATCTGGTGCTGCGCCTCTTTTTGCGCTCTCCGTTCATCGTATTCGGCGCCATGATCATGGCGTTCACGGTAGACGCCAAAGCGGCGCTGGTATTTGCAGTGGCGATCCCGCTGCTGGCGGCTGTCGTATTTGGCATCATGCTGTGCAGCATCCCTCTTTACAGAAACGTGCAGGAGGCCTTGGACAAGGTCTTGGGGCTTACCAGGGAAAATCTGACCGGCAGCAGGGTGATACGCGCTTTTCATAAAGAAGAGGATGAGATCCGCAATTTCAATAAACACAATGAGATCCTGACAGCGGCGCAGGTTTTCGTGGGGAAAATATCCGCCTTGATGAATCCCGTAACCTATGTGATTGTCAACGCGGCCACAGTGGCGCTGGTGTGGACCGGAGCCGCGCGGGTTGACCGGGGCCTCCTCACCCAGGGCGAAGTGGTGGCACTGGTGAATTACATGGCGCAGATTCTAGTCGAATTGGTGAAACTGGCCAATCTGATCATCAATATCAATAAGTCGATCGCCTGCGGCAATCGGATCCAGGGGATCCTGGAGATAGAGCCGTCTGTCCGGGAGCAGGGAAGCCCCGATGCCGGCGCGCCGGAGAATGGGCGGGAAAAAGGCGGGAGAGAGCCGATGGTGGTATTTTCCCATGTAAGCCTTACTTACGCGGGCGGAGGCGGGGAGGCCTTAAGCGGCATTGATTTTACCGTCCAGCGGGGAGAGACGGTAGGGATCATCGGCGGCACAGGCTCGGGCAAGTCCTCGGTGGCAAGCCTGATCCCGCGCTTTTATGATGCCACGGAGGGGAGCGTGTCTGTGGCGGGCAGGGACGTAAAGGAATATCCGCTCAGGGAACTGCGCCAGAAGATCGGGTTTGTCCTGCAGAAAGCCGTATTGTTCCATGGGACGGTGCGGGAAAATCTCGCATGGGGCAATCCGTCCGCCACGGAGGAGCAGATGCGCCGCGCCTTAGAGATTGCCCAGGCCAAGGAATTTGTGGATTCAAAAGAGGGAGGGCTGGATTTTGTCATCGAGCAGGGCGGGAGAAATCTCTCGGGAGGGCAGAGGCAGCGCCTGACCATCGCCCGGGCCATTGTCAGGCAGCCGGAGCTTTTGATCTTAGACGACAGCGCCTCCGCCCTTGATTTTGCTACGGATGCCGCCCTGCGGGGAGCCATTCGGAAGATGGAGGGCGAGCACACCGTATTGATCATCTCCCAGCGGGCGGCGTCCATCCGCCATGCGGATAAGATCATCGTATTAGACGACGGGAAGATCGCCGGCCTTGGCACACACGAAACGTTACTGGCAGATTGTGAGGTATACCGGGAAATTTATGATTCCCAGTTCAAAAAAGCGGCGGGAGGGGAGCAGGCATGAAACAGATGGCGACGGGGCAGCAGAGGGAAACCTTGGGAAAAGTGCTGCGTTACATGAAAAAATACTGGCTGTATCTGGGCGCGTGCATGTTCCTTGCGGCGGTGGCGTCCGGCCTTGCGCTCTATCTCCCGATCCTGATCGGAAGGGCGGTGGATCTGATCGCGGGAGAGGGCAGGGTGGATTTTGACGGCATTCTCGTGATTTTAAGGCAGATAGGACTGACCATACTCCTGACTGCCGCCGCGCAGTGGCTGATGAATGCCTGCAGCAATAAGGTCGCGTATCATGTGGTAAGGGATATCCGGAAAGAGGCCTTTGATAAGATCGAGCATCTTCCGATCTCCTATATTGACAGTCATCCGCATGGGGAGACCGTCAGCAGGGTCATCGCGGATGCGGACCAGTTCGCGGATGGCCTCCTGCTGGGATTCACCCAGTTTTTTACAGGGATCGTCACCATTGCGGGAACGCTGCTTTTTATGCTCTCCATCAATAAGACGATCACGGCGGCGGTCGTCTGCATCACTCCCGTCTCCCTGCTGGCTGCCGCCTATATCGCGAAGAAAACGTTTTCTATGTTCCGCCTGCAGTCAGAAACAAGGGGAGAGCAGACGGCGCTGATAGAAGAGATGATCGGAAATCAGAAAGTCGTGCAGGCGTTTTCCCATGAGAGCGGGGCGCTGGAGGAATTTGACGAGATAAACCTCAGGCTGCAGAAATGCTCCCTGCGGGCGATCTTCTTCTCTAGCATCACCAATCCGGCAACGCGGTTTGTCAACAGCCTGGTCTATGCCACGGTGGGGATTGCGGGAGCGCTCTCAGCCATCGCCGGCGGGATCACGGTGGGGCAGCTTACGAGCCTTTTGAGCTATGCCAATCAGTATACGAAGCCTTTCAACGAAATCTCCGGCGTGATCGCCGAGCTGCAGAATGCCCTTGCCTGTGCGGCCAGGGTGCTGGAATTGATCGAAGAGCCGTCAGAGCCGGCGGACGCGGCGGACGCGGTGGCGCTGCAAAAGGCGGAGGGGAACGTGGAGCTTTCTCATGTGGAGTTTTCCTACGCGCCGGAGCAGAAACTGATCGAGGATTTTCAGCTGTCCGTAAAGCCGGGGCAGAGAGTGGCGATCGTTGGGCCTACCGGCTGCGGGAAGACCACGTTCATCAATCTCCTCATGCGTTTTTATGATGTGAAAAGCGGGGTCATCGCGGTGGACGGCATTCCCATAAAGGAGATAACGAGAAAGAGCCTTCGCGCCAGCTATGGCATGGTGCTGCAGGAAACATGGCTCCGCAGCGGGACCATACGGGAGAACATCGCGATAGGAAAGCCGCAGGCATCCGAGGAAGAAGTTATAGCGGCGGCAAAGGCCTCCCACGCGCACAGCTTCATCAAGCGGCTGCCGAAAGGGTACCATACCGTGATCGCGGAGGACGGGGGCAATTTATCGCAGGGGGAAAAGCAGCTCCTCTGCATTGCCCGGGTGATGCTCTGCCTGCCCCCGATGCTGATCCTGGATGAGGCCACTTCTTCCATAGACACCCGGACGGAGATCCAGATCCAGAAAGCCTTTGCGAACATGATGGAGGGCAGAACCAGCTTTATCGTGGCGCACAGGCTTTCCACCATACAGGAGGCGGACGTCATTCTTGTCATGAAAGACGGGAGGATCCTTGAGCAGGGCAGCCACGAAGAGCTGCTGGCGAAAAACGGTTTTTACGCAAAACTGTACGGCAGCCAGTTCGTGATCGTGTGAGCAGACGGCAGGCAAGGAGAGTTTACTTTCTTCAACAGATAGGATATAATAAGATAGAAAGAAAAGTTGAGTTTTCAAGAATAGAAAGGACGACTGCGATGAATTTAGCAAAACTCTCTGCAAATGGTCAGATTACTGTACCGGCAGAAATCAGAAGACAACTTGGGCTGAAATCTGGAGACAAGATCCTGTTTTACCAAAAGCAGAATGGCGAGATTGTTGTCAGCAATGCTTCCGCCACTGCAATCCGAAAGGCTCAGGCTGCCTTTTCCGGTGCCGCTGAAATGATGGGAATTTCCGGAGAAGACGACATTCAGGAGCTGGTGGATGAAGTGCGCTATGGGAAGGAATCGTAAGATGAGAATCCTGATAGACACAAACATTTTGTTTTCCGCAATCATCTTTCCCCATTCCAAACCGGCAAAGGCTCTGTTCCACATTGCCAATAACCATGAAATCGTTTTATGCGACCGCAA
>CAZAMD010000050.1:5546-11112 GCA_964486485.1 uncultured Roseburia sp.
CAAAGGCTCTGTTCCACATTGCCAATAACCATGAAATCGTTTTATGCGACCGCAAATCCGAAATGTATGTCTGTCGCGCAATTCTTTGAAAGCGAGGGCATCTTGGAGTGACTTCCAGAGGGAGATTGTGTTATCGTCAAGTTTTTCAATAATTATCAGCATCATGCATGATATTATCCGATGGCGGAAAAGGACAGGATCCATGACGTTCTTTTCGTCAGGGCTCCTGTCCTTTCACTTATTGCGATTTTTCCTGCATTTTCGTCATATTTCTCTCCCGGAATCGTGCATTTGCTGCCTGTATATGGCTTCGTGTGCTTCCTTGCCGCACACAGGCGCTGGTGAGGGAAGGCTCAGATAGGCCGGAATCCCGTTCCGGTACTCCACCTCCATCTCCCCTTGGATCAGCGGAGTGAGATAGTCGATCAAAGGCTGCCGGACATCGTTTCCCGCATCATTGATCCATTCCAGCGGAACCGGTTTCGCCTCGTTGGCAATGCCGTTTAACGCGGCGCAGCCATATGCCGCCTGATAAGGCTTGTCCGAAACACGGCGGATGGTGACCATGGAGGCGGTCACGCCTTGTTCCGAGAACGCCACAGCCGTTTTTCCCAGGGCAAAAGCCTCCTCTAAATCCGTCCTGGAAGACAGGTGGGAAGCGCAGCGCTGCAAAACATTGATCTCCACAGAGCGCACTTTAACGCCCAGCTTTTCTTTGACCAGAAATTCCAGGGTCTTTCCGGCGCCGCTCAGCTGGCTGTGCCCGAACGTATCCACAGACTGCTCGGATGCGCTGATATAATTGCCGTCCGCGTCTCGGATCCCCTCAGATACGGCGATGACGACATTGTTCTGTTCAAATAAGAGGCGTTTCACATCCAGCAGGAAATCCTCTTTGTCAAAAGGAACTTCCGGCAGATAGATCAGATGCGGAGCGGCGTTGTACGCGTTCCTCGCCAGAGCGGCGGCGGCAGTCAGCCATCCGGCGTCCCGTCCCATGATCTCTACGATCGTGACGCTTTTGACCGCGTAGATAAACGTGTCGTGGGAGATCTCTAAGAGAGAGGTGGCGATGTATTTTGCGGCAGAGCCAAAGCCCGGCGTGTGGTCAGTCTCGCAGAGGTCGTTGTCGATCGTCTTTGGAATGCCGATGATCCGTACAGGGCTTGCGATCCGTTTTGCGTATTCGGAAAGCTTTAAGACGGTGTCCATGGAATCGTTGCCGCCGATATAGAAAAAAGCGTCGATGCCATACGCTTCAAACTGCTTGAAAATATAGACATAAGAGGAATCATCGTCTAAAAAATCCGGCAGCTTATAGCGGCAGGAACCAAGGTACATGGCGGGCGTCACCATAAGGCGGTGCAGATCGTCAGGATTTTCTTCAAAGAGTTCCGATAAGTTCACAAACCTGTGATTTAAAATGCCGGTGATGCCGTTTAACGCGCCGTAAACCGTGCCGTAAAGTTCCGATTTCATGACGCCCTCGATGACCCCGGCAAGGCTGGCATTGATCGCGGCCGTTGGGCCGCCGGACTGGGCGACCATACAGTTTTTTTGTTTCATAGATAAACTAAGCTCCTTATTCTTGATTTACACTTTATCATAACGAAAAACACAGGGATTATCAAGATGGAATTTAAGGCCGTATGGGAGGAAATGGAAAAAGGAGCATTCCAAAGGCAGGGCGGAAGTCTTGCCGCAGGGCGTCCGGGGGCTGCATCGGGGGAAGATCCCGCCATGCGGGGAAGCGGCGTGCAGGAAGCGCGTGATTGTCGAAATATGCCACATTCTAGTTGACGCATTCTCCAATATCCCATATAATGGGGACTAAACAAATTGCTGAGAGAATGATTCGGAGGACGGAATGTTTCGGTATCTGCCTGATATGCCCGGAAAGAGAAAATGCGCCGCGATCCCTGCCAGCTGCGCCGCGCTGGCAGTGCTTGTCATATGTTTTTTCGGTTTTTCCGGGATCAGCCATGCCTACACGCCCGTGGAGGGCTCTGTCTCAAACGGCCCGGTCTGGGTGCGGGAGGCGCCGGTGGACGGGAAAACCATTGCCAGCATGACCGTCGGGACAAAAGTCACGGTGCTAGATGAGACGGCGGCCAAAGACGGGAACGTCTGGTACCTGATACAGCTCGCAGCCGATGGCAAGGCGGTGACAGGCTACACCAGATCGGATTTCATCACGCTGGAAGGCGCATCGGAGGAGGATCAGGCATACATACAGAGCCTGCAGCAGGCGGGGTTTCCCGAAAGCTATGCCGTAAAGCTGCTGCCGCTGCACAAAAAATACCCTGCCTGGCAGTTTGCCGCCGTGCAGACAGGGCTGGACTGGGAGGCCTCTGTTGCGGCGGAGAGCGCTGCCGGGAAAAATTTAATCGAAAGCGCCGTCAATGATTCGAGAAAATCCACAGATGCCGGCGCATATAATTGGAAATCGGACAGCTGGTACGGCTTTGACGGCGCGGGCTGGGTCTGTGCGTCCAGAGACTACATCGCGTACTGCATGGATCCGAGGAACTTTTTGGATGAATCTTATATCTTTCAGTTTGAAACGCTGGAATATGAAACCTACCAGGACATCACAGGCGTCCAAAATATCCTGAAAGGCACGTTTATGGCGGGGGATTACAAGGATTCCGACGGCGAGAAAAGGAATTACGCCAAGACGTTTCTGGAGGCCGGGGCCGCGCTCGGGGTCAGTCCCTACCACCTGGCCTCCCGCTGCAGGCAGGAGCAGGGGGCGAAGGGGACGAGTCCTCTGATCTCAGGTACCTATAAAAAATACGAGGGCTACTATAACTTTTTTAACGTGGGGGCTTACACCACATCGACGGCGTCTGCCGTGTTGAACGGCCTGATCACCGCAAAAAACAACGGTTGGAATTCGATCTGCAGATCCATCTCCGGCGGCGGCAGGATCGTGGCGGATAACTATGTGAAAAAGGGGCAGAATACCATATATTTTGAAAAATTCAATGTGGTTTATCAGAACAGCCTTTATGCCCACCAGTACATGACCAACGTGAGGGCCGCAATCAGTGAGGGAAACAGCATGGGAAAGGCTTATGCGGACAAAAACCAGGCGTTTGTATTCCGCATCCCGGTCTATCAGAATATGCCGGAACAGGCGGTCAGCTTTGCGGACAAGGGCAATCCGAACAACTGGCTGAAATCCTTAGAGGTCAAGGGAGCTTCCTTGACGCCCTCGTTCCAGCCAGAGAAGACCTCCTATACGCTGGTGCTGGGGGAGGAGACGGAGAGCATCCAGGTGGATGCCGCCGCGGTGTCAGGGAAATCCGCGCTCTCCGGCGTCGGCAGCCATTCCCTGAACTTCGGGGAAAATAAGATAGAAGTTGTCTGCACGTCCGAGAGCGGAGACTCCCGCACCTACACCATCACTGCGGCAAGGGGCGGAGGAGGCGCGGAGGAGAATGGGGATGCGGGCGCTTCCTCTCTCATTTACGGCGATATCAACGGAGATAAAAAAATATCCAATGCCGACCTCGTTTTGATGCAGAAGCATATCTTAAAGATCGAGCGGCTGTCAGGAGACGCCTTAGAGGCGGCGAACGTCAGCCATGACGGTGGCATTACCAATAAGGATCTGGTCATTTTGCAGAAACATATCTTAAACATAGCGCACATAAAACAGTAGCGGCGGAAAGGGAGCGGTTAGATGAGGAAGAAAAATCTGGGAATGCGATGGGTGATGCTCTGCATCGGCCTGTTGTTTATGGGGAGCGGCCTGCATTTGCAGGCGGCGGCGGGAAAAACGAGTGTCGCGGTTTCGGCCGGCACGGTGAATATAGGCGATACGTTGAAAGTCACTGCCCGGGCGGCGGGCCCGTCCGGCGAGAAGACCGTAGCCACCATGACGGTATCCTATGACAGCGCGGTATTTTCCTTTGTGGACTGCTCCGCCACTTACGGAGGGGGCGGCGGCAGCGTGACAGCTACCTCAGACAGCTTTACGGTCACGCTGAAAGCCATTTCAGCGGGCAGCTCCAAAATCTCGGTGGCGGGATCGGATGGCGTGATATTTGACACCAATGAGGAACTCGATTCCGTGGAGGGCAGCAGTACGACGGTCGCCGTCAATAACGCCGCTTCCGGCGCGGATCCGGAAACCGCGGGCGGTGCGGGCGGCAGTCAGGCCGATGCCCCCGCCCCCGGGGAAAATAAGACGGACGCCTCCGGGGAGAACGCTCCGGGCGCGGGCGGCGCCCCGGACGAAACAGCCAAAAATCTGTCCGCGGACAACTCCTTAAAAACGCTCTCTATTTCCCCGGGAACGTTATCACCGGAATTTACAGGAAAAACGGTGCAGTATGCCGCCACCGTGGCGAATGATGTGACGAGCGTCGCGGTGACAGCCACTCCGGCAAATGAAAAAGCCATCGTGGAATCGGTCACAGGGAATGAAAACCTGGCGGTGGGAAAGAATGCGCTGAAAATAGTCGTGAAAGCGGAAAACGGCGTGACAGCCACTTACACCATTACCGTGACAAGGCAGGAGGCGGAGGCTTCCCCGGAAAAGAGCGAGGAAGCGGAAAAGCTCCCGGAAGAACCGGAGGAGCCGGAAGGGCCGGCGGAAGAAAGGGTGGCAATCGGGGAAAAGAGCTATCGGATCTCTGAGGCGATCCTGCCGGAGGAGATACCGGCAGGATGTTCGGAAGCTGCGGTAAGTTATCATGGAAAAGATTATAAAGGCGTACATTTTGATAAGGGCGGCCTGTCGATGCTCCTTCTTGCCGACGAGGGCGGGGAAGCCGCCGATGCAAGCTATTTTATCTATAACGGATCTGAGGATGCCTTTTATCCCTTTGTCCAGCTGATGCACGGAGACGGCTTCATCATCTGGAAGCCTGTCCCGGCGGATTATGCCGCGGGGGAAAACGAGCGGCAGATGGATATCACGGTAAATGATGGGGAAACTATGAGTGTGCGCCAGCGGGCGGGAGAAGAGCCGTCAGACTTTTCTTTCTTCTATGCCGTAAACCAGGACGGGACGGAAGGCTGGTATGAATATGACGCGTTAGAGAAAACCTATCAGAGGCAGCACGGCATGAGTGCCGCGTCTCCCCAGACGGAAGAGGCGGCGCGGGAGGAGGGCGCGGAGGAAGCCCTGGCGCTGGAATATATGGAAGAAGAGTACAGCAGGCTGGAGAGTGAGTTAAAAAAAGAGAAGTCCTTTTCCAGAACGGCCATCGGCATATTGGCATTTATCGCAGTCGTGCTGCTGGTTCTCATTATCAACCTCATCTTGTTCAAAAAAGGCAGCAGTGAAGAATTTGACTCATACGAAGAAAAAGATGTGAGGCGCCAGAAAAAAGCGCAGCCGGTAAAGAGAGCCGCTCCAGAAGCAAGGGACGCCGCTCCTTCCGGGAAAAGCAGGCACAAAGAAGAAACACCCGATGCGGCGAGGGAAAATGCGGACGGAAGAAAAGAGGCGGCGTTAAAGCCGCAGAAAACAGCGGGGCAAAAGCGCGGCGGAGAAGAGGCGTTAAAGCCGCAGAAAACAGCGGGGCAAAAGCGCGGCGGAGAAGAGGCGTTA
>CAZAMD010000050.1:11212-14571 GCA_964486485.1 uncultured Roseburia sp.
GGCGTTAAAGCCGCAGAAAACAGCGGGGCAAAAGCGCGGCGGAGAAGAGGCGTTAAAGCCGCAGAAAACGGCGGGGCAAAAGCGCGGCGGGGCAGAGACGGAAGAAAAAGGAAAAAAGGATATCGAAGTGATTGATTTCAATGATCTATAAAAATGGAAGTTTGGAAAGCTTTCGGAGAAAAGAGGGAAAAGAATGCAGACACCATACACAGCGAAAGCAAAAAAAGCAGTGGATCTGGCCAACCGGATAGCAAAATCCCTGCAGCATAATTACATCGGAACGGAACATCTGCTGTTAGGCCTTTTGAAAGAAAGAAGCGGAACGGCGGCGCAGGTATTGATGGAGAACGGCGTAGAACTGGAAAAAGTAATGCAGCTGATAGAGGAACTGATCGCGCCGAATCAGCAGGTGCTTACCGTGGGAACGCCGGAGTACAGCCCGAGGGCGGAGCGGGTGCTGTCCGGCGCCTCCCGGGAGGCGGCGCGGTTTCATTCCGAAGCGATCGGAACGGAACATATCCTGCTTGCCATGATCAAAGAGGCTGACTGCGTGGCATCCCGGCTGCTGAATACGCTTGCGGTCAATACCCAGAAAATGTATGTGGATACCCTCATTGCCATGGGAGAGGACGCAAACCTCTATAAAGAGGATTTCCAGAACGGCAAGCCCGTGCGCAAGCGCGAGGGCGGCGGAACGCCGATGCTGGATCTTTATTCCAGGGATCTGACAAGGCTTGCGGGAGAGGGAGAGCTGGATCCGGTCATAGGGCGTGAGAAAGAAATAGACAGGGTGATACAGATTTTAAGCAGGCGCACGAAGAATAACCCGTGCCTTATCGGAGAGCCGGGAGTGGGAAAAACAGCCATCGTAGAGGGGATCGCCCAGAGGATCGCCACGGAGATGGTGCCGGAGACGGTCCTCAAAAAACGCCTGGTATCCTTAGACCTTTCCGGCATCGTAGCCGGTTCCAAATACCGCGGCGAGTTTGAAGAGCGCATCAAAAAAGTCATTCAGGAAGTAAAGAAAGCCGGAAACGTGCTGCTGTTCATTGACGAGCTGCATACGATCATCGGCGCTGGCGGAGCGGAGGGAGCCATCGATGCTTCCAATATCTTAAAGCCGGCGCTGGCAAGAGGGGAGATACAGATCATCGGCGCGACCACGATCGATGAGTATCGGAAATATGTGGAAAGAGACGCCGCGCTGGAACGCCGCTTTCAGCCTGTGGCCGTGGAGGAGCCGACGGAAGAAGATGCCATAGAGATTTTGATGGGACTGCGCAGCCAGTATGAAAAGCATCATCAGGTCAACATCACGGATGAGGCAGTGAAGGCTGCGGTGCGCCTGTCGGCGCGCTATATCAACGACCGCTTCCTGCCGGATAAGGCGATCGACCTGATGGACGAAGCGGCCGCCAAAACGAGGCTGGGCGCATCATCCCGTCCCAAGGAAGCCATGGCGCTGAGAAAGGAGATCGCCGAGCAAGACGCTAAGATGCTCGAAGCCTTAAAGAAGGGCGATATAGAAGCCGCGAGGGAATGGAAAGAAGCAAAAGGCGCGGCGGAAGAAGAACTCGAAAAGCTCTGTGCAAAAGCAAAGCGGGGGCAGCGGAGAGGAACTCCCACGGTAGGGGAGGACGAGATCGCCGACATTGTGTCCGGCTGGATCAAAATCCCCGTAAAAAGGCTTGCGGAGGGAGAAGCGGCAAGGCTGCGCAGGCTGGAGGCGACCCTCCAGAAGCGGGTGATCGGGCAAAAGGATGCGGTGTCGGCTGTGGCGAAAGCGGTCCGGCGGGGCAGGGTAGGATTGAAAGACCCGAAACGCCCCATTGGCTCCTTCCTCTTCCTGGGTCCTACCGGAGTGGGAAAAACAGAGATCTCAAAGGCGCTGGCAGAGGCGGTTTTCGGGAATGAGCAGGCTATGATACGGGTAGATATGTCCGAATACATGGAAAAGCACAGCGTTTCTAAAATGATCGGATCTCCGCCCGGATATGTCGGCCACGAAGAGGGCGGGCAGCTCAGCGAAAAGGTGCGCAGAAATCCCTATTCTGTCATCTTATTTGATGAGATTGAGAAAGCCCATCCAGACGTATTCAATATCTTGCTGCAGGTGCTGGACGACGGACACATTACCGATGCCCAGGGGCGGAAAGTGGATTTTAAGAATACGATCATCATTATGACCTCCAACGCTGGAGCTCAGGCGATCATAGAGCCTAAAAAATTAGGCTTTGCCGCCTCGGAGGATGAAAAGCAGAACTATGAGCGGATGAAGGAAAGCGTCATGGAGGAAGTGCGCCGCATCTTTAAACCCGAATTTTTAAACCGCATTGACGAGACGATCGTGTTCCGTTCTTTGAACAAAGAGGATATGAAGCAGATTGCGGCGCTCATGCTCAAAGAAGTCGCGGAGCGGTGCCAGAGTCAGATGGGCATCCATCTGACCGTGCGCGACAGCGTGAAGAGCTATATCGTGGAAAAGGCATATGAACCGAAATATGGGGCAAGGCCGCTGCGCCGGAAAATCCAGAATGAGATTGAAGACAGATTGGCGGAAGAGATACTTTCTGGAGCAGTGAAGCCCGACAGCACCGTGATCATCACGACGAAAAAGAATGAAATAGTTTTTGAAACATTGCAAAACCACTAGAAATAGGGCGGAAGATAGTATATAATGGGTATAAACCGGCGTCCGCGCGCAGAGGAGCAGGGCGGATGCGGAAATCACACATGGGAAGAGAAAGACTTCCCGCAGGAGGAAGATATGGCTGTAATCAGTGAGTTAATCCGTCAGGAAGCGGACGGGACGATCAGTTTTGGAGACTTTACCTTAAATGAAAAGGCAAAATTGGACAATTTCGAGTATCAGGGGGATATCTACAAAGTAAAAACCTATCATGCGATCACAAAATTAGAGCGCAATGGGATGTTCGTATATGAATCTGTTCCGGGAACAGCCGTCACGAATTTCCATGCAGCCGATACGGGAATGGAGTTCTATGTAGAGGGCGGAGAGGACGCGCAGCTTACGCTGGAGCTGGAGAGCGAGACAGAGTACGACATTGTGATCGACGGGACAGATGCGGGGAAAATGAAAACAAACCTCGGCGGCAAATTAAGCATCAGCGTAGAGTTTGGGGGACAGCCGGTTTCTGTTAAGATTCAGAAGTGTTAGCGGCAGGCGGGAAAGGCCAGCGGCAAAAGCTGCATAGAGAGACATGGCGTCCGCGGCTGCGGAGCGATGATTTCTATCAGGGGAGAAATGCAGTATTCAGAGTGGATTTCTGGATGCTGCATTTTCTGTTACGGGTCGGATAGACCCTGTTGAGTGCGTTGGAGTTTCTCAACAGAGAAAC
>CAZAMD010000051.1:0-10694 GCA_964486485.1 uncultured Roseburia sp.
GAAAATTTCGTATAATTTTAATGACATTTTAATCTCCCTTCTTTTAACTGCTTTTAGCCATGAGCAAAACTCTACACATTCAGCATTGATGCGGTTTTGCGGGGCATGGCAGACCTCTTTATCACTTCCGGCACCTTTGGCTCTGTATTTATAGTAACAATCAGCTCCAAATGGTATCATTAAGTTGTCAAAATCAATCATACAGAAAGGAGCTGGTTGCTATCTGGTTCTAAATATCGTCAGGAAATTTTAAAAGACATCCGTCTTTTGACATCCGTCTTTTCACTTCACAACCTGTTGCTAGATTTTATGATTCCCTTTTCCTGAACCTCGATTTATCTTCCGTCCGGGAATACCCATGCACCGGCCGGAAAGGTTTTTCCACCCATGCCATGATCTGTGCCTTTATCGTTATGAAATGCGAAGGTTTCTCCATGATTCCTCTCATTATAGAAATTAAGCCCCCTGCCGCCAACTTACCCTGCTGCCACGCTTAATAGAATTGTTATTCACTTAGCAACACACGTTTTCTTTCTATCATTTCCCCGATTCTTGCGATATACTGCGCAACATCCTTCACGTTCTCGCACCGTTTGATCCGCCCGTCCGGGTAAACCTTTTTGGAGATGCTTCCCGCCCCTAACGCGACGATGTCCTGCACCTCCTCCATCATGAGGATATTATAGACGCCGGCTTTTCCCGCTCTGGCATAACCTACGTTCTCCAGATTTCCAGCCATGCTTTTCTGGCGGTAGAGATAATAGGGAAGCAGTCCCATGCACTCGGCATAGGAAGCCGTCAGATCCATATGCTCCTGGGTATTTACCATCTGATAGCCCTGGTAATCCTCCCTGCATATGGAAAGGCGCGCCGCCCGCTTTAACGCAAGGGAATGCACGGTCAGGCTGTCCGGCTTTAAGTCCTCTATCTGTTCGAGCGTGTCCCTCACATCGGAAAGGCTCTCCTGGGGCAGCCCCATGATCAGATCCATATTGATATGATCAAACCCTAATTCCCTTGCCAAAAGAAAGCTCTCTATGGTCTGCTCTGCGGTGTGGCGGCGTCCGATGAAATCTAACGTCTCCTGCTTCATCGTCTGCGGATTGATGGAAATCCGCGTGATCTCGTATTTTCGCAGCACTTCCAATTTTTCCCTGGTGATGCTGTCCGGCCTCCCCGCCTCCACCGTAAACTCACGGCAGTCCGTCAGGTCAAAGCATTCCGTCAGCTTATGCAGCAGCCGCTCTAACTGTTCAGGCGCAAGCGTAGTCGGCGTTCCGCCGCCGATGTATATGGAATGAAGGCGTTTTTGCGCAAATCGCCCCGCCGCAAAATCAATCTCCTTTTCCAAAGCATCCAAATAGGAGTCCACCTGCTTTGACCAGCGGATCAGCGGATAGGAGGGAAAGGAGCAGTACAGGCAGGTGGTCGGACAAAAGGGTATGCCGATGTAGAGGCTGTACCCATTTTTATAATCCATCTGTTTTAACAGGGATAATTCCCGTTCTGCAATCTCAATGGAGAGATCTATCTTCTCCTCCGAGGCAAAATATTCCTCTTTCATGCAGGCCCTGATCTCTTCCTCACTCCTGCCCTCCTCCAGCTGTTTCATGGGGATCTTGGTGGGGCGGATGCCGGTGAGGGTTCCCCAGGGAAGGGTCTTCCCTGTGCACTCTGAGAGCATCTGATACAGCATCCGCTTGAGGCAGTTCTTCGCGCTGCTCCTGTCGGAAAGATCTGCCCGCGTTTCCCTCTCTAAACTCCCGCCATCCTTACAGTCCTGCCAGACTGCTTTGATGGAAGAATCAGAGTAAATGATCTCCATCCGAACATCTGCAGGCTCCTCGTATGCTTTTTCCTCCGCCGATACGCCCACATAGGCTTCCGGGTAAAATGCTTTCACCAAAGAATGAATGTCATATGCAAACTCAGGCCGGTTCAACTTTACTTCTATCATAGCAAACTCTTTTCTTTCCTGCGTTTATCTCTTCTTGCGTCCGCTGCCGCCCTCATCTCTCCGCTCCCTTAGAGGCGTTACAGATAGGGATTGTACATCCGCTCTGTCCCGATGGTAGTGATCTCGTCATGACCTGGATAGACGGTAATCTCGTCCGGCAGGACCATCAGCTTCTCTTTGATGGAGCGTATGAGCTGCGCTGCGCTTCCCTTCGGAAAATCCGTCCTGCCGATGGAGCCGTGGAACAGCGTATCTCCGCTGAAGAGGGCATTTTGGTAGGGAAACAGATAACAGCAGCCTCCCACGGTATGTCCCGGCGTGTGCAGCACCCGGATATGGAATCCGGCTAAATCCATCTCCTGCTCATCTTTCAGGTAGCGGTCCGCGCGGTATGACGTTTCCCGCCCCTCCCAGCCGCTTAAATTCAGCGCCGGATGTTCCAGCGTCTCCTTTTCCTGCTCCTGCGCATAGATTTCGATATGGAAACGCGCCGCCAGCTCCGCCGCTACCGCCGCATGATCGAAATGCCCATGGGTCAGCAGGATAGCGGCAGGCTTTAGCCGCTCTTTTTCTATCAGCTCTGCCAGACGGTCCGCCCTGGCTCCCGGGTCTACGATCAATACTTCTTTCTTCTCATCCTCGATGGCAAAGTAGCAGTTAGTCTGCACCGGCCCTACCACATACTGTTCTACTCTAAGGGACGCCATAATTCCTCCATTCTCCCCGCGTACCGGGGACACTTTCTTTTGATCTGCACTCAGAACCGCAAGGCAGCGCTCCGTCCTGCTGCCACAAGCGGATTGCTGCTGCAGTCACTGTTCCTTATCTATCATGATCCTTGCCGTCCGCCGTCACCGCAAGCAAAGCTGCCGCTTCAAACGAAATACGGGGCTGCCGCATCCCTCATTCGTCTGTACGGCAGCCCCTCCGCCGGATCATCTAACCTGTGGTCCTCTCTATATCGATCACGCTTTCCACCTGGCGCAGCTTGTCAATGACGCTGTTTAGCTCTTCCCTTCCCTTGGTGCTGAAAGATAGGTCAATAGTGGCGATCCCCTGTTTGCTGGTACTGGACTGGATCGCTTTGATATCAATCCCCCGCTCCGTGAATGCCCTTGTGATGTCAACCAGAAGTCCTGTCCGGTTATTCCCGTAAATCTTGATCTCCGCGCGGTAAAGCCCATTGCCCGCGGACGCATCGTCGTGCTGCCACTCGGCATCGATCAGCCGCTCTCTCTCCATCTCAGAAAGATTGATGATGTTCACGCAGTCTGTGCGGTGTATGGAAACCCCTCTTCCTCTGGTGATAAATCCGACGATCTCATCTCCTGGCACCGGATTGCAGCACTTGGAAAAATGCACTGCCACATCATAGAGTCCTTTGACGACAATGCCATTCTTGGAGCGTTTTGGCGGCTCTTTTTCCCTGTTTTCCGAAATCTTCTCTAAGACCTCTTCGTCGGTGATGTGCGCGAGATGGTCTTTTCTGTACTCTTCAAGCATGCGATTCACAATCTGGCCTTCCTTAAGCCCCCCATGCCCGACGGCGGCAAGGCAGGAATTCCAGTCGTGGAAACCGTATTTGTGCAATATCTTCTCCTGATACTGCGGCTTATTGATATCGGAAAACGGTATCCCCTTTGCTTTGCAGTAATCCATCAGAAGCTCTTTTCCGCGGGTGATATTTTCTTCCTTCATTTCACTGCGGAACCACTGATTGATCTTATTCTTCGCCTGGGTGCTTTTGACAATATTCAGCCAGTCACGGCTTGGCCCCTTGGAGTTCTGGGAGGTTATCACCTCGACCCGGTCGCCGTTGTGGATCACATAGTCGATAGGCACCAGTTTGCCGTTCACCTTTGCCCCCACCATTTTATTCCCCACCGCGGAATGGATGCTGTAAGCAAAATCAATGGTGGTAGAGCCTTTGGGCAGGCTCTTTACATCTCCGGTAGGCGTAAAGCAGAAAACCGTGCCGGAAAACAAGTCCAGGTCTCCCTTTAACAGGCTCATAAATTCCCTGTTATCCGACATGTCCCGCTGCCATTCCAGGATCTGGCGCAGCCAGCTTAGCTTCTCCTCCTCCGTCACGGTGGCGGACGTCTCCGCGCCGCCGCTGCTGCCGGCCTCTTTGTATTTCCAGTGAGCCGCGATGCCGTATTCCGCGGTCCGGTGCATCTCAAAGGTACGGATCTGGATCTCAAAGGGCTGGCCGGTCGGGCCGATCAGCGTCGTATGCAGGGACTGGTACATATTGGGCTTTGGCATGGCGATATAGTCTTTGAAGCGTCCCGGGATAGGCTTATACATCTCATGGACGACGCCTAGCGCCGCATAGCAGTCCTTGACACTGTCTACGATGATGCGGATGGCAAATAAATCATAGATCTGATCTAAGGTCTTATCCTGATTTACCATCTTTTTGTAAATGCTGAAAAAGTGCTTTGCCCGGCCCTCAATCCGCGCCTGAATATGCGCCGCCGTGATATGCTGCCGCACCTCCTCCACAAGGCCCTGCACATAATTGTCCCGGGCGCTCTTTCTCTGATCCACCTGCCTCACCAGGTCATAGTAGGCCTCCGGCTCTAAATATTTTAAGGACAGGTCGTCGAGTTCTATTTTGATCTTAGAAATGCCGAGGCGCTGCGCAATGGGGGCATAGATGTCCATCGTCTCCCTCGCCTTTTCTTTCTGTTTTTCCGGAGTCATGTATTTTAAGGTGCGCATGTTGTGGAGCCGGTCTGCAAGCTTGATCAGGATGACGCGGATGTCCTTTGCCATGGCAAGGAACATTTTGCGGAGGTTTTCCGCCTGTACATCCAATTTATCCTCATCATAAGAGAACAGGTCTAATTTGGTGACGCCGTCCACGAGCAGCGCCACTTCCTCGCCGAATTCCTTCGCAATCTCCTCATCCGTCATAACGGTATCCTCCACCACATCATGGAGCAGTCCCGCCACAATGGTTTCTTTGTCTAATTCCAGATCTGCCAAGATGATGGCAACGCACAGAGGATGAATGATATAGGGTTCCCCCGACCTGCGCGCCTGTCCCTCATGCGCTCTGCTCGCAGCCTTGTATGCCTTCTCAATAAGCGTGATATCGGCAGACGGATGATATCGGCGCACACTGGCGATCAATTCCTCATATAATTTTTCCGGACTCTCAAACTCCTTCATTTTCTTGATGTCCCTATCTTCTTTTACTGTTTTTTCCATTGTTCCCGGTGAAGAATCTGTCATGCACAACCACCCGCTTCATACGTCTTTTTCTGTTCCCAAAAATGCTATTTCAATATTATATTTTATTTCCTGATAAATTGCAACGATAAGTGAGGCAGAAACTTTTTCTATCATAAGCCGCATACATAGCGCTTCATGCGCTTTCCCTGCACGGCAAGCTCTTCCCGGAACGTAAATCCCAGTTTTTCCGCCAGATGTTCGGAAACGGTGTTCCCCTGTTCGATCAGGCAGTTCAGCCTGCCGCATTCCAGCCTCTCCCGCGCATAATCCAGGATCGCCCGGCAGACTTCCGAGGCATAGCCCCTCCGCTGATAGGGCCTGCCGATCACATAGCCAAGCTCCAGTTCCCCGCCTAATTCCTCCCGGCACTCTATGCCCGCCCTGCCGATAAGCTTTCCCGTCTCTTTTTCGATCACGGCCCACAGCCCGAAACCATAAAAACCGTACATATGCGCGATATACGCTTCCTGATACTCCCTCTCTTTCTCATATTCATAGAGAGGTTCGATGTAATCCGTCATTCCCTCCCCCTCATACAGGGCAAACAGGGCGTCCATGTCCTCTAAGCAGACTTCCCGGAGGATGCAGCGTTCGGTCTCTAAAATCTTCCAGGGAAGATGGTGCTTCCGCTGGTACGCCCGAATCAGAAATTCCGCGTCCATCTCCTGACAGCCCTCCGCTAACATATCCGCCACGGAAGGATCCAGGCCGGTTTCCCGCCCTTTTTCCACAAAGCCAAGCGCCGTCATTCCCCGCTCTTTCATGCGCCGCAGCTTCTCTCTGTCCGCCGACAAAAACAGGCTGTTTTCCGGCGGAAAGGAAAGCAGGATCTCCATCTGCTTTTCCCTGGAGCCCTCTGGCAGCTCTATCAGCCGCAGTTGCGGTTCCCCGCGCAGATTCCTCCGCAGGTACTGCAGTTCCCGGGGCGGTATCTGATCCGCAATGATATTCTTTCGCATCTCTCCTCCGTCGGCGCGGTCGGCTAAGGCGCGTTCCATGCCTCGTCGATACCGTCTTGTTTCCATAAATTGTCCTCCTCCGAATAGCCCTGCACCAAAAGATACTGATACTGGCTTACCGTCTTTAGGGCATCGTACACATACCGGACGGGAATGCGGCTGCGGTTTCTGTCCGGGGAGCCGGGATCCGCTAAAAAGGCTTCCTCTGTCTTGTCATTATACAAAAAGATGTTGACATAATGCCCGCCCGTATGTTTCCAGTAGGTGTCATCGTTCCTGCTGCTCACCAGGACCACCGCCGATTTTGCCTTCCGGATCTCTTCCAGAAATGCCTCATAGCTGTCCGGTTTGCGGCGCAGCTCCGTGGCAAACCCGCTCTTTTGCAGCACCGCGCTCATATCCTCCCAGCCGATGGCGCCGGATTCCCCTGTCGGATAGTAGTTTGATGCCCTTTTCGCATATTCAAACATATCCCAGGGAGAACAGACATAGCCTGTATGCGTGGCATATATATTGGCCATACAGCATAATCCGCAGCCGAAGCTTCCGAAATAATTCCCTCTGACATGTCTCCCGCTCCATTCCCCGGACCAGGGACGCCCCTCCTCCCAGGATTTCGGGCCCTGCAGAAAGGTATAAATGGACTCTTCCTCCGCAGACTGCCCTTCCGGCGCTGCCGCGATGGTTTCTGCCCTATGCGGCTCCAGCCGTATCTGCGCCACTTCGCCAAACTCCCGCGCCACTCCCGCATAGAGGGATCTTTCCTCCGCCAGACTCTCCATCTCCCATGCTTCCGCCTCTGTAAAGCTCTGTTTCCACTCTTCCTGCTCTCCTGCACTTCCCGCGATCAAAAACACCGCCAACGCCGCGGCGGCTCCCGCCTGCACTCTCTTATCCACGCAATTCCTCCATTCCGGTCCCTGTCTCTGTTTCGATATCCCTCACACGCTCCGCTTTTGTTCTTCTCTGTTTCCTGCTTGTTTCCTCTCCTGTTTTTTCATTCCCGATTCTTCTGTGCATTTTCCTCTTTACTCCGCTGCACTTTTCCGATACAATGAGATTGCGTATTTTTCACGAAATTCAGAAAGAAAGAGGTATTTTATGGCAAATCCAATTGTTACCATTGAAATGGAAAGCGGCGATCTTATAAAAGCAGAATTATACCCAGATATCGCCCCGAATACGGTCCGCAACTTCATCCATCTGATCCAGGAAGGCTATTACAACGGCCTGCTTTTCCACCGCGTCATCAGCGGATTTATGATCCAGGGCGGATGTCCCGACGGAAACGGCATGGGAGGCCCAGGCTACCATATCAAAGGCGAGTTTAGCCAGAATGGCTTTCCTAACAGCTTAAAGCACACGGAGGGCGTTCTTTCCATGGCAAGAGCCATGCATCCGGATTCCGCCGGCTCTCAGTTCTTCATCATGCACAAGAACGCCCCTCACTTAGACGGCGCTTATGCGGCGTTCGGAAAAGTGATAGAAGGAATGGATGTGGTGAACCGCATCGCGGAAACCGCCACCGTTTCCAATGACAGGCCGCTGGAAGATCAGGTCATGCGGACTGTTACCGTGGAAACATTCGGCGTGGATTACCCGGAACCGGAGCGGTGCTAAGGCATCGCTCCAAAGCGCTAATGCAGATCGGCCGCGCCGTTCCCTGCAGTGGCCGGGAAACCGCTTTCCTGCTGTTCCTTAATATGCCGCTTTCCAGGCATCCTATACCTGATCCGTCACATATGCCCTTTGTCAGATGCCCTCTGGCATTTCCCGCCAAAGCGCGCTCGCTTTCAGATCTTTCCCCGCGTTTGCCATGCTTCTCTTTTTCTCTATTATACTAATTGCGGAGCAAAAAAGTCAACCTTTCCCTGCCGCTTCTCTCCCTGATCCTGCTCTGCCTTCGCGCCAGCCGGCAAATGACTGCCAGATAATCCGAACTGTTTTCACAATCACGGCATTCACAGAAATTTCACAAAAATATTAGCACTCACTATTGACAAGTGCTAACAAAAGCGTTATAACACAATTAGAACAAAGGACAGGAAGCAGCGATCTGAAATATCCCCTGTTCCGTCAGCAAACCATTTTGATTGTGGAAAAGGAGCGGTGACTTATGATGACACCTAGCATTTTGAGAGAGAACTTATTTGACGATTTCTTTGACGATGTTTTTGATTTTCCTGCATGGAATGAAAAAGAGATGCGAAAAGCAGAGAAAAAATTATATGGGCGACGTGCCGCAAAAATGATGAAGACAGACGTGCGCGAACATGACGACCACTATGAGGTGGACATTGACCTTCCGGGCTTTAAGAAAGATGACCTTTCCATTGAGCTTAAGGACGGCTATCTGACGGTAAGCGCCGCGAAAGGACTCGGGAAAGATGAGACGGAAAAGAAAACAGGGAAATTCATCCGCCGCGAGCGCTATGTCGGCAGCATGAGCAGGTCTTTCTACGTCGGAGAGGACGTAAGGCAGGAAGATGTACGCGCGAAATATAAAAACGGCGTTCTGAGGCTGTCTGTTCCCAAAACGGAACAGAAGCCGCCCATGGAAGAAGCAAACTGCATAACGATTGAGGGATAAGGCAAGCCGGCAAAAACAGGCTGTGCCTCCCACCGCGTTTGATACCGGCTCCGCTAGAAAGATGCCGTTTACGCCAAACCCTGCCCTTGGAAGGAGCAGGGTGAGCGGGACGACAATGAACGCTTTTCTCAGCAGGGAAAAGAATATCGCGTGTTTTGAATATCCAAGCGCCGTAAACGTTGACTGTCCCGTAAGCAGCGCTTTCTTTCCCGTAAGGAACCGGAAAACCCAAGCCGCAGATACCATCTGGCTTAATACGGTGGCAAGCGCCGCGCCTCCCACTCCCATGCGCAGCGCGTAGATGAAAACCGGGTCAAGCGCTGAGTTCAGGAATGCGCCGGCAGCGGCTGTCATCATTCCTATCCTCGGAAACCCCTGCGCATTGATAAATCCATTCAAACCAGATGAAAGCATCACAAACGGCGTGCCGAAAAGATAGATGTCCAGATAGGCGTCCGCGTAGGCATAGGATTCACCGCTTGCCCCGAACGCGTAGGGGACCGGCTTCCTATTGAAAAATCATTTCTTCCTGCATTTCCCATAATCGTTTTCTTCTTAATTTTTTCATCTTCTCAGCCGTTCTGCGAGTCCGAATGACTCCCGCCGCTGCGGGCTACGTTAACTTTCCATAGAGTTCCATAGGGACATATGCCTTGATATAGATCCCCTCCGGCCTGTAATCTTCCTCCAGCAGTTCGCCGCTTTTGCGGATCTGCTGAAGAATGCCCGCCTTGTCATAGGCAATGATCCGCTCCAGAAGGATCTTATCCTCCCGCAGCAGCTTGCACAGCAGCTCCTTTAACTCCTCGAGGCCCGTTCCCTCTTTCGCCGAGATGCTTAAGGTGTAATCCGCCTGAAAGTCACGGAGGGATTCCCGCTCTGTCCATGCATCCTGCTTATTAAAAAGGGTCACTATGGTCTTTTCCCGGATATTTAACTGGCGGAGGGTGTCATAGACAATGTGCATCTGCTTCTCCCTCTGGGGATTCGCGGCATCCACCACATGGAGGATATAATCCGCGTATTTCGCCTCCTCTAGCGTACTCCGGAATGCCTCGATCAAGTGGTGCGGCAGCTTGCGGATAAACCCTACGGTATCTGTCAGCAGGATCTGCTGCCTGCCCGGCAGCTCCAGCAGCCGGGTAGTCGGGTCTA
Organism: uncultured Roseburia sp.; assembly: GCA_964486485.1. Lineage (GTDB taxonomy): Bacteria > Bacillota > Clostridia > Lachnospirales > Lachnospiraceae > Roseburia. The sequence goes on from CAZAMD010000051.1 coordinate 9,905, forward strand.
ACGTGGCAAAAAGCTTGTCCTCCTCTAACACCCCCGCATCTGTCAGGCGGTTTAACAAGGTGGATTTTCCCGCGTTGGTATAGCCTACAATGGCTGCCACCGGGATCTGGTTTTTCTGCCTCTGCGCCCTGGCAGTCTCCCGATGCTGGCGCACCTCTTTTAACTCCCTGTTCAGCTGGGCGATCCGGTCTTTGACCAGACGGCGGTCCATCTCTAATTTCTTCTCGCCCGGCCCTCTGGTTCCGATCCCTCCCCCGAGACGGGACATGGAACGCCCGAGACCGGACAGGCGGCTTAACCGGTATTTTAGCTGGGCAAGCTCCACCTGTATCTTCCCCTCGCTGGTGGCCGCTCTTGCAGCAAAGATATCCAGAATAATGAGGGTTCTGTCCATGACTTTCGTTTCAAGCATGGATTCCAGATTTCTCAATTGTGCCGGGGAGAGTTCATCGTCACAGACAATGCCGGTAGCTCCCAGACTCTCCACCAGTTCCGCAATCTCTTCCACTTTTCCCGTTCCCACATAGGTCCCCGGATGGATCAGTTCCCGCTTTTGTATCAGGATTCCCGCCACGGATGCGCCCGCTGTCCTTACCAGCTCCGCCAGTTCCGCTACAGAGTCCTCCGCATCGTCCCCGTCCTGCTGGCTGACGCCCACCAGCACGACCCGCTCTTCCATTTCCGCAATCTCAAATAGTTCCGCCATACGCTCCCTCTTCTAAAGCTCCTTTTTATGATTGATCCTTTTTATCCACAATGGATCCTTTCTATCATAACAGATTCTTTTCAT
>CAZAMD010000051.1:10794-14104 GCA_964486485.1 uncultured Roseburia sp.
ATAGATTCTTTTCATGATAGATTCTTTTCATGATGGATTCTTTTCATGATGGATTCTTTTCATGAATAGGTCCTTTTTATGATAAATCTTTTTTATCATGGATCCTTTTTATGGTTCTTTTATGGTCCTTTTTATGAGTTTTCTATGATTCTTTTTCTGTATCCTCTGCATCCGCCGCTTCCGTGCCCGCCTCTGCGCCGTCCCGCGCCTCTTCCGGCGCCAAGTCTGTCTTTACCTGGCGGTTTTTCAAAAACACATACTCCCTCTGCACCGCGGCATCCTCCGGGCATAGAGCGAGATATTCCTCTGCCGCGGCCAGCGCCGCCGCAAAATCCGCGGTATACTCACAGGCAATGATCTGGTTGGAGAGCAGCTCTTGCCTGTTGGTGACAGGTTCCATGGAAAGTCCCTGTTTGATGTATGCCAAAGCCGCCGCATAATCGCCCTTTTTCATCTCCATCTCGGCTAGCGTGTTTAATGTGTCAGAGCTGGCTGCGCCGGATTCCACATAGGCCTCATAATATTTCTGCGCCTCATCTAAGTCTCCCTGCGCCTCGCATACCTGGGCAAGAAAAAGGACGGCTTCTTTGTTCTCTTTCTCAATCGCGGCTTTCAGCTCTTCTGCGGCTTCTTCGTACCGCCCCAGCAAATAGCAGGCTTTTCCCCGCAAAGCAAGCTTTTCCGCGGAATTTCCTTTGATCTTCAGGGCTTTCTCCAGATAGGCCTCCCCCTCTTCCTCCAGATGGTAAGCGGCGAGCTTCTCATAGATCCCTATGGAAAGCTCAAGATCGCTGTCATTGTATGCTGCCGCATCCGAGAAATCGGCAAGCGCTTTTTCGCTCTCCCCCTCCGCGAGATAAAGGCATCCGCGCAGATAATGAGCGTTTGCATCTTCCTCATTGTATGCGATCAGCGCCTGATACGTCTCCATGGCGCCCTGCAGATCGCCGGCGGCATACTGGGCTGCCGCCTTATAATAACAGATGTCGATCTCTGTGTCCGTGATCGCTCCCGCGCAATAGGACAGGGCGCTGCTAAACGCAGTCACAGCGCCCTCGTAATCCTCTTTTTGCATATCTGTGATCCCGATATCACGGAATGCCAGCTCATCCTCCAGCCTTGTATCCGTGCATCCGGAAAAAAGCGCCGCCGCTATGGCAGCTGCCATGGCTATATATCCAGCTTTATAATGGTTTTTCATTTCAGCCTCCATTCTGAGAAGATCGATGTTGGAAGAACCGCAAGAGAAACAAGGCTGCCAGGCCGGCCGCGGCCGGGGGTTCTCTTGCCGGATAAGCGCCTGACTGTGACATTCCCGCCACAAACAGCTGCGCAGTACATAAGCTATCGAGCTTTATTATAGCAGTATCCTCCGCAAAATACAATCGCATGATACTTGAGTTTCCGCAGTTTTATCCACAGAAGCCCTGATTTCCCTCTCCAGATGTTCTAGGATCCTTCATGTAATCGGCCTGAAAGCAGGATAAATCAGATTCATTTCCGGGAATTTCCCATTGACAAATGGGGGCACCGTGCTGTATAACAGTTGTGTAACTTGCGCGGTATGTCAGGAGAACCGACAGGGAAGGAGGAAAACAGTATGGAAAAGCGGAATCGTAAATTTGCGTTACTGCTTGCATTGGCAGTATGCTTTATCACGCTGTTTTCTTCTTTTTATATCGCGGCGGAGGCAGACCACGACTGTATCGGGGAAAGCTGCCCGCTCTGCTATCAGATCAGCGTATGTGAAAATACTCTGAAATCTCTTGGGTATGGCGCTGCCGTGATTTCTGCTGCCGCACTGACATGTTCTTTCGCAATTCTTTCCGGTCAACCCAAAACACACCTCAGAGAGTCCACACTTATTACCTTAAAGGTCAAACTTTCCAATTGAATAAGAACTGATTTCACAAGGGAGCAGTCTGTCCATGCGGGCAGGCTTGCGGTTGTCTGCCGTACCCTTGTATTTTTGCGTCCTTTTGCGGCTTGATGCGGGGACGTATGCCGTTTAGCGCCGTTTGGCGCTCGTTTTCAGATTCTTATTTCAATTCGGAGGTTTTTTATGCGAAAAATGATTTTACTTGTAATTGCGGCGCTCATGCTGACAGTCACTCTTGCCGGCTGCGGACAAAGTGATGTGGGCAAAGACGATAAGCTCTCCATCGTCACCACGATTTTTCCGGAATATGACTGGGTGATGAACATCCTCGGTGATAAGGCCGGAGACGCCAATGTGACGATGCTCCTTGACCGCGGTGTCGATCTTCACAGCTACCAGCCCACAGCGGACGACATCATAAAAATATCCACTTGCGATGTCTTTATCTATGTGGGCGGCGAGTCCGACGAATGGGTGGAGGACGCTCTGAAGGAGGCGGCCAACAAGGATATGATTGTCATCAATCTGTTGGAATCCCTCGGCGATGCTGTCAAAGAGGAAGAAATTGTCGAGGGCATGGAGGAAGAGGCCGGGGAGGAAGGCGAGGCTGAAGAAGATTCCGAATATGACGAACACGTCTGGCTGTCCCTAAAAAACGCCGCTCTCCTCTGCAATGTGATAAAAGACGCGCTCGGCAAGGCCGATGCGGACAATGCTGAGGCTTACGCCTCCAACGCGGCGGCTTACATCGAAAAACTGAATGATCTGGACGCGGAGTATCAGGCTGCCGTGGACGCGGCAAACAAAAAGACACTCCTGTTTTGCGACCGGTTCCCTTTCCGCTATCTTATGGATGATTATGGGCTTTCCTACTATGCCGCCTTCGCGGGCTGTTCGGCGGAAACAGAAGCCAGTTTTGAAACGGTGGCGTTCCTCGCCGGCAAGGTTGACGAGCTCGGTCTTTCCTATGTGCTGACGCTGGAGGGGCCCAATCATAAGATTGCGGAAACCGTTGTTGCGGCAACATCCGCAACATCCGCACAGATTCTGTCTATGGATTCCATGCAGTCCACCACATCGGAGGATGTGAAAAACAACGTGAGTTATCTATCCATTATGGAGAAAAATCTGGAAGCGCTGAAAGAGGCGCTAACGTAACAGGAGGAAGAAACGATGGCCCAGCTCTCTTGCCAGAATCTTTGCCTTGGATATGACGGCAGGGAAATTCTGCATAATCTGAATTTTGAAGTGAAATCGGGCGACTATCTCTGCATTGTCGGGGAAAACGGTTCCGGTAAATCCACCTTAATGAAAACGATTCTCGGTCTGCAAACTCCCATATCCGGGAAAATTCTGACAGGCGACGGACTCGTTCCAAATGAGATCGGATACCTCCCGCAGCAGACCGCGGTACAGAAGGATTTTCCGGCA
>CAZAMD010000052.1:0-11113 GCA_964486485.1 uncultured Roseburia sp.
GTCTGCTCCTACAAGACCTCGGGCGGAAAACCGGTCAAGGGCGCGTACAGTCCGGTGAAAGCTGTGACGGTGAAGAAGTGACAGACAATCAAACGTGACGGACACGGAACAAACAGCAGAAACAGACATGACAGATGGCAAAAAAGGGGCTGGCGCAGATTGCGTCAGCCCCTGAAAATTCCGCTATGTCCCGCGGCATGGGTATTTTCGGGCAGGAGTGAGAGATTGATATTATAGCTACATTGTGATAGAATATAGATAGAATACAGAAAGGTGGCCTATGCATGGAAAAACTGCAAGTGAAGTTTTCCTTTGACGATAGTTTAATGGAAAAAAACGGGATTGAGCGGCAAGATGTTTACTATACTCTCAAAAAGAACTTTATAGAAAAAGGGTTGAAGTGCGTTTCTGAAAATGATGTTCTCGCATTTGAAGATATGGGACAGGAAAATGATTATGGAAATATGTGGTCTATCATCATAGGACTGATAAAGAGTGATTGGTTCGTAAAGTGTGCTTCCTCATGTGTTTTTACAGAGGACGGTGAAGAAGAAGATGTACTTTCCCAAGTTCCTCAGCTCAAACATATAATGAAAACAGCATAGAAAAAAACAAGATATGGAAAATGAACAAAATTTCAAAAGGAAAAATGCAACAAGAAAACAGATAACCTTTGATTTGAGTGACCAAAAATTAAAAATATTCTATCCAAAGCCGAAATTTAGCATAAATCCAAAGTACCATAATAAAGCTTGGGGAGATATTGCACGTTTTATGAAAAAGAATGGATTTGAGCATAGACAGCGTTCGGTTTATGCTTCCTTAAATCCAATGACGAGAGCAGAAGTCCTTATTTTGGTCGATAGAATGGCAGAAAAAATGCCGTGGTTGTATAAATGCCTGAATGCGATTGACGTTACGAATATAGGGCGGCAGCACAGTTTGATGCGAGTGATAGAAAATTCAGCAATCCGGCTTGAAAAGATAGGAAAGGAAACTAAAAGGGAAACAGAAGAGGAAAACAGAAGATAAAGGCAAATATTTTTCACAGTGATTGCTTGTAACAGCCAAAAAAGCAGGGCTTCGGGAGAGGCCCTGCTTTTTGGTGTGAAAAATGAAGCTAAGACCGGAGCAGGCAGGCGAGCAGCCTCTCGTTATCCTCCGGCTTCATGAAGCAGAAACGGATATATTTATTGTCCAGAAAGGGAAAGGTGGAGCAGTCCCGGATCATCATTTTCTCCCGGATGGCGCGGTCGAACAGATCCTGCGAGGTAAGATCCTCCCGCAGGATGCGCGCCAGCAGGAAGTTGGCGTCCGGCTTGTAGACCTTAAAATCAGGATGCTTTAGCAGCGTTTGGAACAGCTTCGTCCGCTCAGAGGAGATCAGGGCCTTCGTCTGCCGGATGTATTCCTTGTCTCCGAACATGGTCTCGCCAGCCACCACGGCGAGGGAATTGATGGTCCAGGGATTCTTGCGGGTATTGATGGCCTTGATCAGATCCCGGTTCCCGGTGACGGCGTAGCCGAGGCGCAGTCCGGGCGCGGCAAAAAATTTAGAGGTCCCCCGCAGTATCACGATGTTATTGTAATCATTCGTCAGGGGAACCGCCGACAGCTCTTCCATGTCCTCCGCAAACTCCACATAGGTTTCGTCCACCATCACATAGATGTCATGCTGCTTGCAGGCATCTAAGATGTGGCGCATGTCTTTTCTTCTGATGCTAGAAGAGGTGGGGTTGTTGGGATTGCAGATCACCAGCAGATCCAGGCTTTCGTTGAGGCGTGGGAGGAAGTCTTCCAGATTCAGCTGGAAGTTGCTGCTTTCCTGCAGGGGATAATACAGCGTGGCGCCGTTCTCCAGGGAGATCTCCCGCTCGTATTCCGAGTAGGTGGGGCCGATGATGAGGGCTTTTTTGGGATGCTCAATCTGGATAAACAGGGAGATCAGCTCAGTGGAGCCGTTGCCTACGATCACGTTTTCATAGTCCGTCCCGCAGTAGGCGGCGATGCATTTCCGCAGGGAGGTGTATTCCCGGTCCGGGTAGCTTGTGATAACATCGATTTTTTCCGACAGGGCAGCCCGAAGCAGCGGCGAGACCCCGAGCGGATTCACATTGGCAGAAAAGCTGACGATCTCCTCTTTCTTAAGGCCGTAGATTTCTTCTATTTTTTCTAAATCACTTCCGTGAAAATGGTCTTTGTGTTTTATCATTGCGCGCTCCTCGATTTTAGTTTATAATTTATTATAGCTGTTGCATGGAAAAAAGCAATAAGAAAGTGACAAGTTCAGCCACGGGCGTTTCTGCGGGCGGATCATGCCTGCGTGAACGGCGCGGCCGTTCCGGCTGCGGAAAGAAACAGGAAAAGCAGGAAAGAACAGAGCAGAAACAGAAACAGAACAGAAACAGAAACAGAAAAGAAACAGAACAGAAACAGAAACAGAACAGAAACAGAAAAGAACAGAACAGAAACAGAAAAGAACAGAAACAGAAACAGAACAGAAACAGAAAAGAACAGAAACAGAACAGAAACAGGAAAAAAGCAGGTGTCGATTTGCGCAGACAGATACAGAGGCTAGCCAGGGGAAAATTTGAATACAGCGGGCCGTCGCCGGTGTTCTCTACAGATAAGATAGACATAGAGGCGCTGGAGGGAAAAGAGTTCAACGGGGATTTTGTCATTACCAGCGCCAATCATGTGCCGATGCGGGGGATTATCTATTCCTCCAATCCCAGAATGGAGTGCCTGACTCCGCAGTTTGAGGGCGAGGAAGTCAGGATACGGTATCGGTTCCACAGCGGCGGATTGACAGAAGGAGATATCCAGAAGGGCGGATTCTGCGTTGTCGTAGAGCAGGGGGAATACAACCTTTCTTTTGTTGTGTCCATCTCCAAGCTTTACGCCGATTCTTCCATCGGAAAGATACGGACCTTAGATGATTTCTGCACATTGGCGAGAGAGAGCTTTGATGAGGCGTACCGCCTGTTTTATTCCCAGAATTTTAAAAACATCTTAAAGACGGAGGAGAAGAGAGAGCAGCTCTTGTACGAAGCTTTCAGCCAGGGGCAGCCCTCGGGGCAGAAAGTGGAGGAGTTTTTGGTGAGCTGCCATAAAAAGCCGCGGGCAGAGGTAAGGCTGTCTGCGGCGGAAGCGGAATGTTATGGCGTGTCCGGCACAAGGAAGGAGACGCTGGAGCTGCGGAAAAGCTGCTGGGGATATCTGGATATCCGCATAGCTTCCGATGCGGATTTTTTAAAAACGGAAAAAAGGCGGCTCGGCGGGGAGGATTTCCTTGGAAGCATCTGCTCCCTCGGGTATTATATCGAGGAGGGGAAGCTGCACGGGGGGAAGAATTACGGCAGGCTGTTCTTTGAGATGCCGGGGGAGACGCTCGTTTTTTCTGTCTGCGCCTCCAGGGGGAAGCACAGGGACGGGACGGAGACGGCGGCATACAGGGAGATCAAGGAGTGCCGGGCGGGCCTGCTGAAGCGGTATGTGGACTACCGGCTTAAGCGGACCGTCACCGGAGTCTGGGCAAAAGAGTCCGGGGAGATGCTAGACCGCCTCTTAACCCTGCTGCCGGAGGAAAAGCTGTATCTGCTGATGAAAGCCCATGCGTGGATCATAAACCGCCAGAAACAGGAAGCGGACTGGATGATGGAGGATTTTAAGCGGAGCTGGACCGATAAAAACGCGCCGGAATGGGGGTATTACCTATATCTCTGCACGTTGATGGAAAAGGAGCCATCTTATGTGCGCAGGATCGGGGAAGAGATAGAGCAGATTTTCCGCAGAAACCCGGAGAGCTCCCTGCTGTTTTGGATCCGGCTCTTTGTGAGGGAGGAGGACGGCTGTTACCCTAAGAAGCGGCTGAAGGCCATCGAGATGTGGACGGAGAGAGTGCAAAGCCCTTATTTTTATCTGGAGGCTTACGAGCTTATCCGGCAGGATCCCTATCTTTTGGCAAAGCTGGGGGATTTCGAGATCCGTATGCTGTATTGGGCGGCGAGGGAGGGAGCTATCACAGAGGAGATGGCGTCCCAGATCGTAGAGCGCCTGCCGGACAGGAAAGGATTTTCCATGCTCTTGTACCGGATCTTAGAGCAGTGCTATGAGGTGCGTCCCAGGGAAGAAACATTGTCCGCCATCTGCGGCTACCTCATTAAAAGCCAGCGCTTCCAGCCGGAGTACCATAAGTGGTATGACCTTGGCATCGCGCGGGAGATCCGCGTGATCGGCCTGTATGAAGCCTATCTGGCGTCTCTGGATGGCAGGACTGTGGGAAATGTCCCCCGGATGCTGCAGATGTATTTCCAGTATGGCAACCATCTTCCATACCAGCAGAAAGCGGTGCTTTTTGTCAACATCATCGCGGCGAAGGAAACGCAGCCGGAAGTGTACCGGAAATACCGTCCGTCCATGGAAGCGTTTGCCCTGGAGCAGATCGCGGAGGGGCATATCAATGACAATCTTGCGGTTATCTATGAGGAAGCGTTAAAGGGCGGCATTTTCAAGGAAGAAGTGCCGGAGCAGCTTCCCTTCCTGCTGTTTACGCACAAATTCACCTGTTTTACGGACAAAGCGGCGAAGCTTTCCGTGTACCAGAGGCAGTTAAAGCGCCCCCAGGCGACCGCGATCGCGGGGAGAACGGCGTATTTTCCGGCGTACACCGATGATTACTGCCTGGTGATAGAGGATATCCATGGAAACTGTTTTTGTGAAAGCATCGATGATACCGACGAGCCGTTATTCCATCCGGAGCCTTGCCTGGAAAAATGCGCGGCCGCCGCGGGGACAGCGCTGCCTTACCTGCTATACCGCGTGCGCGGGAAAGAAAGCTGCGGGGAGTTTTCGGCGGAAGATGTGAGGTGTCTTGTGTCCCTGCTCAGGAGCGATGCCGTCTCTGAGGCGTATAAGGCGGAGATCCAGCCGGAGCTGGTGCGCTATGACGCGGAGCAGGGCCGCGGCAGCCTGCTGGGAAAGTACCTGCTGGAACTCGATTACGGCATCTGCACGGTACAGGCGAGGCGCTTTATCCTGGAAACGCTAGTGAGGGAGCATCTCTACGAAAAAGCGTATGCGATGGTGCAAAGCGACGGCTATGATTATCTGACGGACCAGGCGAAGAGGGATCTCTGCAGCTATGGGATCGCGGCGGCGGGCTTTGAAGAGGATGATTTTCTGTCGGGCTTCGCGGAAACGGTTTTCCTGCGGGGGACATACAATGATGTGCTGCTGATCTATCTTTGCAAATATTATAACGGCCCTGCCAAGGTGATGGCAGAGCTGTGGAGGGCGGCGGAAGCCTTTGAGATTGACACCTTTGACCTCGAGGAGCGCATCATCACCCAGATGCTCTATACGACAGAGTATGTCGCCAATGTGGATAAGATATATGACAGCTACGCCGCCAGAGGGGGGAAAGAAACGGTCTGCCTGGCGTACCTCTCCTATTTTGCCCACGGGTATCTGGTGAAGGACGCCGTGGTGCCGGATCAGGTTTTTGCGCATATTTCCAAGCGCATGGAAAGGCAGATGGAGCTAAACGACGCCTGCAGGCTCGGGCTGTTAAAGCATTTGGCGGGAAAGGAAGCGAGGAGCAGGGAAGAGACGGAGACGGCAGATCAGCTTCTGGGGATCTATACGGGCAGGCAGATCTATTTTGCGTTTTACCGCCGGTTTGAAAAAAAGCTGATGATAAAACACCACATCTATGATAAATTTTTTGCGGAATATCACGGAAGCCCGAAGCAGCGGATCGTGATCCATTACAGCATGGACGGCATCCGCTACAGGCAGGAGGAAATGCCGGAAGTTTATGACGGCGTCTTCGTCAGGCCGTTTCTCCTGTTTTCGGGAGAGGAGCTGCAGTATTATGTGGCGGAGCAGGACGGGCAGGGAGAGCAGGTGACGGAGAGCGGGACCGTAAACGGCGGGGAGCTGGCGGAAAGCGCGGGGGAGGGCAGGTACGCGAAGCTGAATGAAATGCTCTGCCATGCCTCCTCCGGGGAAACGGAGCTTTTAAAGCGGGAAATGAAAGCCTATGATAAAATGAAGCGTGTCACAGAGGAGGCGTTTGGGCTGCTCTTGTAAACCGTGCCGCCGCAGGACGCTCCCCCCCCGTTTATGGAAAGGCCGCCCGATGGCGGCGGAATGGGAGAAGCTATGGAACATCAATATTATCTCGGCATTGACATAGATGATGAAAATGCCATTGTCAGTTTTTTCCGGCCGGATATGAGGGAGCCGGAAACCGTAAGCGCTGTCGCGGGAAGCGAAATCTACCAGATCCCTGTGGTGATGGCTAGGAACAGGGGAAGCGGCCAGTGGCACATTGGCGAGGAGGCGAGGAAGCTGGCGTTAAAGCAGGGAGAGCGGGAAACCGGCAGCCTCTTAAGCAGGGCGTTAGGGCAGGAGATGCTCTATGAGGGGCAGGAAGAGATCCCGGCGGAAGAGCTGCTGGAGATCTATTTCAAGAAGCTGCTCTATCTGGCAGGAAGCCTTGGCAACCCGATGCTGCCGGATAAGCTGGTAATCTCCCTGGAGCGGCTGTCGCGGGAAGTGACCGCCCTGCTTTTCCGGATAGCGGGCAGGCTTGGCCTGTCAGGGGAACAGATGACACTGATCGACAGGCGGGAGAGCTTTTATTACTTCATCTACAGCCAGGAAAAGAGCCTGTGGCTCCACGATGTCTGCCTCTTTGATTACCGCAGGGATCTGCTCTGGTGCTGCCGCGCCGAGCGCAATCTGCATACGAGGCCGCAGGTGGTCACCATATCGGAAGAGGTAAAATATATGGATGCCTCGAAAAAGGATGAGGGGTTCCTGCAGGCCGCGAGAGGGCAGATGGAGGGCCATATCGTGTCGGCGGCCTACCTGGTGGGAGACGGTTTTTCGGGCGGCTGGATGAAAGATTCCCTCTCGTTTCTCTGCAGGGGGCGGCGGGCTTTCATGGGAAAGAATCTCTATTCAAAAGGCGCCTGCTACGCGGCGGCAGTAAAGGCGGGCGGGACGGACTGGGATTTCGTATATATGGGCGACAATGAAATGAAGGTCAATGTCAGCCTGAAAGTCCGCGACCTGGGAAAGACCGAACTCCTCACGCTGATCAGCGCCGGAGACAACTGGTATGAGGCGGTGGGGGAATGCGAGGTGCTTTTAGATGATACCAGGGAGATCGATTTCTGGCTCCAGGCGCCAAACAGCAGGGAGGCGAAGGTGGAAAAAATCGCCCTGGCGGATCTGCCGCAGCGGCCGCCGAAGACCACCAGGATCCGCATCACGGTAAAGCCGCTGTCAGACACGCGGGTGCAGATACGGATGAAGGACATGGGATTTGGCGAGATTTTCAAGAGTTCGGACAAGAGCTGGGAATATATCATGGCATTGTAGCGGACGGAAAGGCTTTGGGATGGGCGAACTGATTTTATGCAGGCAGCAGATAGCGGCGCTGCCCTACTATATCGAGACAGTCTCACTGAATGTGTATTCTTTAGAGGAGCTTTGCTATTACATCGAACAGAACCTGTACCTGCTTCAGCCGGATTTTATGGATGAGGAACTCTGCCTCTGGATAGAGAAAGAGCTGAAGATGAAAGAGACGGCGGAGCGGCTGCGGGAGGTGAAAGAGGCTGGGGGGATGCTCTCGGAATTTGTCCTCTGCCTTGTCTCCGCTTCCGGGTACTGCAGCGGGGAATCCATCCGGCACATAAAGCAGGCGCTTCAGGAAATGGAGCATAAGACGGATTTTGAGTGCGGCAAGATCCGCGCGGACCGCTATATGGAAAACCGGAGGTATGTCCGTGCCGTCGATGAATACCGGAGGCTCCTGCGTGAGGCGGCGCGGAAGGACAGAGAGGGAGAGCGGGAAGATCCCGTCCTGACAGGGAATGTATGGCATAATCTGGGAACCGCGTATGCGAGGATGTTTTTCTTTGAAAAGGCGGCGGGCTGCTACAGCCATGCCTGGGAGCTGAATCAGAACCGGCAGTCCCTTTACGCCTGCCTGATGGCATACCGCTGCATGAAAGATGAGCGTGGCTTCCGGCGCAAGGCAGCCAGGGAATCCTTGGGGGAAGCGGAGATGGAGCGGGTGGCAGGGCAGCTTAGGGACATCGCCGGCAGCGCGGAGGCAGGGCAGCTGGATGAGCCGTTAGATGAGATGTTCGAGGACGGGGGACCGGGACTGCGGCGGGCGGAAGCCTTGCTGGAGGAGTGGAAAGAAGAGTATCGGAAGAATTGTAAATTGTGAGGCGGAAGATGCGTTTTTGGGAAAAATGGAAGAAGAAAAAAACATTTGAGGAAAAGTTTGAGGAGTTGGACGCCACGGTCTTGACGGAAAAGGACTATCGGGACGGCTTTAAGGTAGAACAGTATGTCGTGGAGCGGTTAGAGCAGATGGCCGAGATCATGAAGGAGATCGAGGATGAGAAAGCAGAGTACCGCATTGTGACATCTTATCTCAATGATATCCATAAGCTGCAGGATCTGCCGGAAGAGGAAAAGCAGAAAATCGAAGAGGTGGCGGTGAATGTCGTGCAGCTGAACGCCGCGAGGTCGGAATTTTTAAATTCTGCCAAGAAACTGACCGATGCCCAGTTTGCCCAGCTTGAGCAGGAGGAAAGGGAGATCCCGAACGCCATCAGGCGGCTGGCTGCCAATGAGGCTTACCAGGATACCCTGAAACGGGACATGAAGCATTTAGAGAGGGAGAAATCCCGTTTTATGCTCCACAAGGAATATGTAAGCCGCCAGCAGCATACGCTGAGACGGTTTTTATATGTGTTCTCAGCCGTCCTTTTGCTCATAGCGGCCGTGATGGCGGCGGTGCAGGGAATGACGGGCGTCCCGCTGCATTACGGCTACGCCGCGCTGCTCCTCGCCGCGGTGCTTGGCATCTGCGGGGCGTCGCTGAAGATCATGAGCAACCATACGGAGATTAAGACGGCGGAGCAGAGCGTGAACCGCGCCATCACGCTGCTGAACAAGATCAAGTTTAAATATGTCAATGTCACCAATGCCATTGACTATGCCTGCGAGAAATATCATGTGAGACGCTCCTCTGAGCTGAACCAGATGTGGGAGTTTTATATGGAAGCGGTCAAAGAGCGGGAGAAATATGAGCGCACCAATGAGGACCTGGATTATTTCAACGCGAGGCTGGTGCGCCTCTTGAGAAATTACCAGCTGTATGACCCGCAGATATGGGTCACGCAGGCGGCGGCATTGGCAGACCGCAGGGAGATGGTGGAGATCACGCACAATCTCGTGGGCCGCAGGCAGAAGCTAAGGGAGCGGATAGAATACAATCTGAGTGTGATAAGGGATCAGAGAAAGGAGGCGGAGCAGCTTTTAGACAAGGTGGGAGATAAGCGCTTCCAGGTGGAGGAGATCATCCGCAGCATTGACAGCCTCACCGAAAATTTATAGATAGTATTGGCAGCCTGTAAACATGCACAGAAAGAGAGGGTACGATTGATAACAAATCTTTTATTAGGATCAGCAGTCATTTTATTGTGTTTGATTTTAACGAAACTGTCCGGCAGGTTGGGAATGCCCGCGCTTTTGGCATTTATCCTGCTGGGAATGCTTTTTGGGAGCGACGGGATAGGAAAGATAACGTTTGAGAATTTTGGGGCGGCAGAAGAAATCTGTTCGATAGGACTGATTTTCATCATGTTTTACGGAGGCTTCGGAACCAACTGGAAACAGGCAAAGCCGGTGGCGGTGAAAGCCGTTCTCCTGTCGAGCGCGGGGGTTTTCCTCACAGCAGTGATCACAGGGCTTTTCTGCTATCTGGCGCTCGGGTTTTCCCTGTGGGAGGGGATGCTGGTCGGCTCGGTCATCAGCTGTACGGATGCCGCGTCCGTGTTTTCGATCCTCCGTTCTAAGAAGCTGGACTTGAAATATAATACGGCTTCGATGCTAGAGGTAGAGAGCGGAAGCAACGATCCCTTCTCTTATATGCTTACCGTGATCGTCCTGGACATTATGCGCGGGGAAGTGCAGGGACGCGCGCTGATCATCACGATCGCGGCGCAGATCGTCTTTGGCGTCATCGTCGGAGTCGCGATCGCGAAACTTTCCGGATGGATCCTGTCAAAGATCAACTTTTCCAACAACGGATTTGACACGATTTTTGTATTCTGCATGGCGCTCCTGTCCTATGCGGGGGCAGCTGCCATCGGAGGGAACGGGTACCTTAGCGCATACATAGCGGGGATCTTGCTGGGGAATATGTCATTGTCCAACAAAAAATCCCTGGTGCATTTCTTTGACGGCATCACAGGACTGGCGCAGATGGTCATTTTCTTCCTGCTGGGATTGCTGGCGTTTCCGTCCCGGATGCCGGGAGTGATGCTTCCCGCGGCGGCCATCGCGCTGTTTCTGACGTTTGTCTCCCGCCCGGCGGCGGTGTTTGCCCTATTATCGCCGTTCCGCTGCTCGATCCCGCAGCAGATCTATGTTTCCCTGGCGGGGCTGCGGGGGGCATCTTCCATTGTGTTTGCCATCGTGGCGACGGTGGGCGCCTCCCAGATGAAGACGGATATTTTCCATATCGTGATCTGGATCGTGCTTTTTTCCATCAGCATCCAAGGCTCTCTGCTAAGCCTCATGGCAAGGAAGCTGGATATGATGGATGAAAACGCGAATGTCATGAAGACGTTCAGCGATTACTCCGATGAGATGCCGGTGGAGTTTGTTAAAATATCCATAAAACCGGGGCATCCATGGGAAAATCAGCTGGTGAAAGACATCACCTCCCTGCCGGATCTGCTTTTGGTCCTCATTTTAAGGGGAGAGGAGCGCCTGATGCCGAACGGGAACACGAGGATCCTCGCGGGGGACAAAATCGTCTTAAGCGCGCTGTCTCCCGGGGAAGAGCTGGGGATCTGCATTTCGGAGATTGAGGTGGATAAAGAAAATGACATGGTGGGAAAACCCATGGCGAACATCAGATTTGGCGAGGGGAAACTGGTCCTGCTCTTAAAGAGAGAGGATAAGGTCGTGATACCTAACGGCAGCACCGTCGTGAAAGAAAATGATATTCTGGTCATCAGCCAGACCGGATGAATGTGCGGGGATCTGCGTGGCGGAGGCGTGCAAGAGAAAA
>CAZAMD010000052.1:11213-12730 GCA_964486485.1 uncultured Roseburia sp.
TGCGGGGATCTGCGTGGCGGAGGCGTGCAAGAGAAAAAAGGAGAAGAAAAAAGGAAAAGGAAAAAAGGCTACTGTCTCAGTAACTCTGCTGAGGCTACTGAGACAGTAACAGAAAGAAGTGTTTTCGGTCAGCAGCAGTCTTGGCTGTTGCCGCATCCGGGGTCAAATTCAGGATTGCACATATAGAAATTCTTGCTGTTCAAGTCGTCCTGCACAATGCTCAGGCTTTCTCCGAAGCGCTGGAAATGCACGATTTCTCTCTGGCGCAGGAAGCGGATAGGATCGCAGACCTCCGGGTCTTTTACAAGGCGCAGAATGTTGTCGTAGGTGCTTCTTGCTTTCTGCTCTGCCGCCATGTCTTCCATCAAATCGGTGATCGCATCGCCCTTTACCTGAAATTCGCACGCATTGAAAGGGATCCCGCCTGCCGCCTGCGGCCAGATGCCCGCGGTGTGGTCAACGTAGTAGGGGGCAAATCCTGCGGCTTCTAGCTCTTCCGCGCTTAAGCCCTTGGTGAGCTGCCTTACGATGGCGGCAACGATTTCCATGTGGGCCAATTCTTCCGTGCCGATATCGGTCAGAAGTCCGGCTACTTTGCGGTAAGGCATGCTGTAACGCTGGGAGAGATAGCGCACGGAGGCGGAAATCTCCCCATCCGGGCCGCCGTATTGGCTCATGATGATCTGAGCGATTTTTGCATTTGGCCTGGTGATATTCACGGGATATTGTAATCGTCTCTCATAATTCCACATTTAGCAGATTCCTCCTTCCCAAGGCAGGGGCACATCGGCCCAGGTCCAGCAATTGTCCGGGTTCGCGGTGTCGATCGTCAGGGGGCCGTACTGATCAGCATAAAGCTTCAGGGCATTTCTGCGCAGATCGATATAGTGGTTGAAATACTTAAGGGCTTCCTCATCTTGGGGATGGGTGTCCAGATATTCTGTGATATCCACCACGGCAAAGCTTACCATGTCGATCCAGTGGAGAAGCTGTGCCCGGTTCATCTGATTCATCATCATTATTTACAACACCTCCCCGCTGCCAAAAAGGGCTTATCTAACTCCGGGAAAATCGTCCCGATTTCCAAGGCTTTGTCTGGTTCGTATACTTTATTGAAGTACTGCCATGGAACATATGCCATAGCAGGCACAAAAGAATTTTCCATAAAGGAAGAGTCCGGCATGCATCCACAGCGAGGGTCTGCAGCCCGCATCATGTTATAGTTTCTCATGTGATATCCTTTCTGAGTGGTAGTTTAGTATAATTTATGTTCTATTTAAAAAAAGAGTGCATAAAATAAAGACGATTTCCAGAAGCCCAGGCAGCGGGGCGGACATGCAAAGCTGTCACTCCGGGAGATTCTTGAAAGCTGTCTGACGGGAGGGCGGCTGCCCATATGCGGGAAGCGGGGAGCTGCATCTTTTACACGATGAAGAGCGGGCAGCTCACTCTGGAGAGAAAAGGCGGGATCTTATTTGCGGAGGCTTACTTAGAGCCGCAGGGCAGGTATGGGGTTT
>CAZAMD010000053.1:0-12475 GCA_964486485.1 uncultured Roseburia sp.
TTTCTATCATACTCGTTTCTCCGAAAAATATCAAGCAGATACACCAGTGGTCAGACAGCAGTAAGGTAAAAAATTTTTAAAGGAGAAATCCGCAATAAACGCTGTGCCATGCCAGGATGGAATGGTGCGCAGAAACAATGCACTGGCTGCTGGATGTCCATTTGGGGGGCTTCTGCCGTGCAGAAAATAGAAACATCCAGCAGAACCTGAATATGCTCAGAAAATCTGCAATCAACCTGATCAAAAAACATAAGGAAACATCCGGTTCCAAACGTGCCATTTCAAAAAGCATGTTTGATCGTCTGCTTGCCCCTTCCCGTATTTGCAGTGTTTTTGAAAATTGATTTCCGTAAGGACAGTAGGAAAAAATTCACTTCCTATAATTTCACTGATATAATATGTTTCACTAACATAGTGAAAGTGGTGATTTGAGTGAAAGCAGATACTAGGAAAGGAATGGAATGTGTAGAAAACAAGTTCCTCAGACTTCCCAATATCCCAAAATATGAAGCAGACAGGAGAACAGAGGAAGGGTTTGTAGCATCTGTTGAAATGGACGATGGTTTTGAATTCAAACTATATGCCCGTTTCATACAGCAGGCATTCCCGTCAACGGTCATGCAGCTGATTGAAAAGGAAAAAATGATGTGGGAGTCTGCATTCTGGTATCTCCATATATATCGGACAGGACAGCTTAGATCTGTGAAGAAAATGGAAGCGGGTATTTTGACTATGCCGGGAACTGCCTGTTTGTGGGGGCATTCCATTTATCTGTGCGAGCGGGAGAATAAGAATCCCCAGCCAAAGCAGTATAAAGCGGTTTCCATATTTGAGCGGTCATCTGTGGTTTCTTCCCTGATCCTGCGGGAACTTTTTGCGGATACAGATAAAGTGTGGAAGCTGAAGCACCTAGCAGAAAGAGTTGGCTGCAGCATCGGCCAGGTATCCAAGGTAATGGGATTTCTAACAAAGAATGGCTGGGCAGAAAAAACGGCGGAGGGTTATGTGATTTCGGAACCTGCCCTGGTTTTAAAGGAATGGGGCAGGGTTTAAGGATGCCGGATCATTGCAGGAGATATGGTAGTGTCCCCATTGCAGGTATGCCTGGACAGCCTGCAGTTAAAAGGGCGCGGGGAAGAGATGGCGGAAGCCGTACTGAAGAAGGAGATCATCAGATGATAAGGGATGAAGATTTAAAAAGCAGCATTGACTACTCAGAGGGGCAGAAAGAAGCGGCCCACAGGATCTTGATGGAACTGGTCAATATTTTCCAGGAATATGAGGACGATACCCGGATTGTAGGCGGATGGGTCCCTGACCTGATGTTTCCGGGCGAGGGGCATAATGGATATGGAAAAGGACCGGCCTTCATTTCAGACCGAGAAATCACCGATAGGCTACATTTACTTCGATCTCCTTTATGGTCTGACGCATGCTTCGGATGCCATACAGATATTGAATGAATGAAAGCTTTTTTAGCTCTTCTATAAAGAAAGATCCGAGGAGCGAGCCTTGGATCTTTGCCTACAGCCTAAGCCGCCGCTTGAAAGCGGCAGCTTTTTTCAGTTGCGGGAACAGGATTTGAACCTGTGACCTTCGGGTTATGAGCCCGACGAGCTTCCAGACTGCTCCATCCCGCGTCATCTGTTATTATGGCTTATTATAAGACTTTAGAACTAATTTGTCAAATCTATTTAACATTTATTTTTCCGTTTAGAGATGCCCTCCCAGTATCACGCTAGCCGCAGTCCCCGCGAGCGTGGCTGTCAGCGCGCCAGCTAAGGTATACCGGCTCTTTTTCACTTTTACGCTCATAAAATATACAGACATCGTATAAAAAATCGTTTCGGTGCTGCTCATCATGATGGAAGCCGTCTTCCCCAGAAAAGAATCCGCCCCGTGTTCCTTAAAAATATCCAGCAGAAGTCCTGTCGCGGCGGACGAGGAAAACATTTTTACAAGCGTGATGGGAAGGAGTTCCGACGGGAAGCCGATTTTCCCGGTAATCCCGGCAAAAAGCCCCGCGAAAAATTCCAAAAACCCGGAGGCCCGCAAAATGCCCACTGCTGCCATCAATCCTATCAATGTGGGCATAATCCCTATGACCGTTCCAAAGCCGTCCCTCGCCCCCTCGATAAACTCTTCATAAATATTATGCCTGCTCAACAATCCATATCCCACAATGCAGAAGATCAACAGAGGTATGATCGTATCAGATAAAAACATCATTGCCTTCATGCGGCGCCTCAAAAGCTCTGTTGTTTCATAGTATGAGCGCATCCGCCCGATTATTCCTTTCTTTCCTTAAGCTCTCCTGCCCGCCACCTTGCAAAAGACTGCCGCTGCCAGCGTGCTGATGATGGTCGCCGCGATGGCCGGGCCTACGATTTCCGTGGGATTTACGCTTCCGTACTGGCTGCGGTAGGCAATCACATTTACCGGAATAAGCTGCAGGGAAGAGATATTGATGATCAGAAAGGCGCACATTTCTTTGTTTGCCGTCCCTCTTGGGACTGGCGCGCCTTTTACCGCGCCTCCCCTCCTGCGCTGCTCTTCCAGCTCTTCCAGACTCTCCATTGCCTTTAATCCCGCCGGAGTAGCCGCCCAGCCTAACCCGAACACATTGGCAATGATATTCGTGGCTATATGCTCATTCGCGGGATGCCCTTCTGGAATGTCCGGGAAAAAAAAGCGCAGCAGAGGCTTCATTTTTTTCGCCAGTCCCGCGATGATCCCCGTCTTTTCCGCGATTTTCATCAGTCCCGTCCAAAAAGACATGACCCCTATCATGGCGATGCACAGTGTCACCGCCTCTTTTGCCGAATTTAGCGCGGCCTCTGTCACTGCCGGAAGAGTTCCGGTAAAGGCGGAAAAAACCACTCCCGTTATTATCATGTATGCCCAAAGATAATTCATAAATCCCTCTGTTTGCTCTGTCACTCTATTATATGCAGTTTTTCTTTATTTAAAACGCCGCGATTGCGTCCCTGCCGCTGCCTTTGAGCGCGGGGATTCCATCCTTAAGCATACGCTCGGCACAGGCTGCCGCAGATCCATGAAAAACTTTTTTGATAATTCTATTTCATCTGACAAAAAAATGTTGTATAATCATAGCATAAGTACCATTTTTCGACTTGAGAAGTACTTTAAACATGCTTTTCACGCCGGAAAGCAAATTTGCAGATGCATTAAAGAATGGAGATTTTATGCAGACAGGTCTTGTTTACACAAATGAAAATTGTTTAGGCTGTAACAAATGTATTGCCGCATGCCCCATCCTGCGCGTGAACACCTCATCCATATCAGACAAAAAAAATGTGGTGTCTGTGGACGGAGAAGCTTGTGTCCACTGCGGCAACTGTATCGACGCATGCCCTCACGGTGCAAGGGAATACGCAGACGATACGGAGGCGTTTTTATCTGATTTAAAAGGCGGAAAACAGATTTCCCTTTTAGTGGCTCCGGCTTTCATTGCCAACTATCCAAACGAATATAAAAAGGTGCTTGGTTATCTGAAAAGCTTAGGCGTAAACCATGTGATCAGTGTCAGCTTCGGCGCGGACATTACTACCTGGGGATATTTAAACTATATCAAACAGCATAATTTCACCGGAGGCATTTCCCAGCCCTGCCCTGCTATTGTGGATTATATCGAAAAATATATCCCCTCTTTGATCGACCGCCTGGTTCCGGTGCAAAGCCCCCTGATGTGCGCGGCCATCTATGTGAAAAAATACATGAAGCTTTCGGATTCTCTTGCCTTTTTAAGTCCCTGCATTGCCAAGAAGGCAGAGATCATACGCCCGGAAAACGGAAACCTTGTCCAGTATAACGTTACTTTCCACCATTTGATGGACGTCCTCTCTTCCGTTGACCTCAGCAGATATGAGGCTTTAGACGAAATCGAATACGGTCTTGGTTCCATTTATCCCATGCCGGGCGGACTGCGGGAGAACGTCGAATACTTCCTCGGCAAGGATTTAATGATACGCCAGATTGAAGGGGAAAAACACGCCTACCATTTCCTGCATGAGTACGCAAAGCGGGTAGATGCCAAAAAACCGCTGCCGTTCATGGTAGATGCCCTGAACTGCCAGTGCGGCTGCATCTATGGAACCGGCACGGATCCCGCGCGGGTGGACGACGATGACATCCTCTTTTCGCTCCATACGCAAAAAACGGCCTCCGCCTCAAAAAACAAGAAATCGCCATGGAATCACAATCTTTCCTATGAGGACCGGCTAAAGCAGTTTAACTATGCTTTCCGCGACCTGGACTTAAACGATTTTCTCTGCAGATACAATAAAAACCGCCATGTCGGGATGATCCAAGCCAGCGACAGGGAATTAGAGAACGCCTTTCTTTCTCTGAACAAGCATACCGAGGGAGAGCGCTCCATCAACTGCAGCGCCTGCGGATATGACGGCTGCAAAGAAATGGCCATTGCCATTGCCAACGGCATCAATGTGCCTGAAAACTGCATTCACTATATGAAAAATTCCGTAGAGAAAGAGAAATCCGACATAGAGCGCCTTTCCTCAGAGATCAAGGAGAGGGAAAACGAGATCCGCACTTCCTACAATACGGTTTTTGAGGAGATCGAAAAAATCCATTTATCCATGAAAGAGCTTTCCGACGGAAACCAGCTGACCGCGCAGGAACTCTGTGTCCTCACGGACATTATCCAGCAGGTGGTAGACAGCACCTCCTCCATCACTCAGGCGGCAGACGTTGTCGTGTCCTCTATCAAGGGATACGAGGAGATCAACGAGGCTGTGATCCATATTTCCGGGCAGACCGGCATGCTTGCCTTAAACGCCAGCATTGAGGCGGCCCGTGCCGGAATCGCAGGCCGCGGCTTTGCCGTCATTGCAGACCAGGTAACGAAGCTTTCCGCCGAGACAAAATCTACCGTCAACGAGGGGAAAAAGCACCGGGAGATTGTAGATCCCGCGCTCGATTCCCTTTCCGGCTCCGTGAAAAACGTATTACAGCAGATGCGTGACATCAGCGAGCGTGTTTCCGAAATCGCGGGCGCTTCACAGCAGATTTCCGCGCAGACCATTATGATTGAAAGCACCGCAGATCAGATCCGCTCTCAGATGGAAACGGTACTCAAGCTTTAACCTTTACATAATAAAGCATCTCGCAGCATAACATATGTTAACTGACAACCGAGGTGCTTTTATTTTGAAATTGTGGCATAGTATCACAGGGAAGCGGGGACTCTCTGTTTCCCTGTGCATGGTTCTCCCCGCAGTTCTCCCTTTTACGGGATGCTCTTCTTCGGAGCTTGCGGCAGCTTCCCGCACAGAAGCATCGGCTGCTTCTTTTGAGACATTCTGTGACATGCTTTTTTGCTCAGAGGTTGCTTCTAACACCATCAACCTCCATTTTACCTTATCTGATCCAGAGTCTTACGGCATTACAGACCCGCGCATTACGTTAGGCAAGATATCCCCCACTGCTTCTGACGAAATGAGCGCAGCGCTCGAAAACACATTAGCCGCTTTAGAATCCTTTGATTACAATGCGTTAAGCACAAAGGAACAGCTCACCTATGATGTTTTATCCGACTTCCTGAGGCATCAGCTTTCCGGCACGGAGTATTATCTTTATGGGGAGTACCTCTCTCCCGCCTCCGGCATTCAGTCCCAGCTTCCCGTTCTGTATGAGGAATATCGTTTTGAAGATGAATCTGACGTGAAAGATTACTTAACCCTCCTGCCCCTTACCAGACCCTATTTCCATGATGTGATCGCCTTTGAGCAGGAAAAGGCGCAGGCGGGGCTGTTTATGTCCGATTCCGTCTGCGACACCCTCATAGAGCAGTGCGCTTCTTTTTCCGCGGACAAAGAAAACCATTATCTGATCGAAACGTTCAATCAGAAAGTCGATGCCTTGACAGACATGGATTTTTCCGTTAAGGAGGCATATAAAGCCCAGAATGAAGCTCTGGTAAAAGAATATATTTTTCCCGCTTTTGAGGATCTCTCCCTGGCACTGTCCGCATTGAAAGGCTCTGGAAAAAATGACATGGGGCTCTGCTATTTTGATGAAGGCAAAGATTACTACGAGCATCTGGTTTATGGAAGCACCGGCTGCTCTAGGAGCATCAAAGAGATTCAGGCTATGATTTCCCATCAGCGCCTATCCGACATGAAGGCTTCCGCGGAATTAACGCAGGGCAATCCCTCGCTGTGGGAACAGTGCGGGAACTTTTCCCTTTCCGATACAGATGCCGTTTCCATCTTAAATACCCTGCGGGAAAAAATGCTCACCCAATTTCCGGAAGCGCCGGAAACAGAGTTTACCGTCAGCTACATAGCGGAATGTATGGAAGATTATCTGGCTCCCGCCTACTATATCACCGCTCCCATCGATAATTACAGGAAAAATTCTATCTTCATCAATGCCGATACCGATGATACCACGATGCGGTATTTTACCACCCTTGCCCATGAAGGATTTCCCGGCCATCTCTATCAGACGGTCATGTCTTATGAGATGGGGCTTCCGTCTGTGCGCAGCATCTTAAATTATCCCGGCTATGTAGAGGGCTGGGCGACTTATGTGGAGATGCTCTCCTACCAGTATGCAGGCCTGGAAAGAGATGCCGCCGCATTCATGGCTTTAAACCAGTCCGCCCTGCTGAGCCTCTATGCATCCACGGATATCGGCATCCACTATGAGGGCTGGTCTTTGTCCGATGCCATAGCATTCTGGAAAGACTATGGCATAACTGACCAGGAAGCCATTGCGGAAATATACCAGTATATCCTTTCCGAACCAGCCAATTATTTAAAATACTATGTAGGCTACCTGGAGTTTTTGGAATTACAGAAATTCGCAAAAAATACATACTCCGAAGGCTATCGTGATGTGGATTTTCACCGGGCGGTACTTGCCATCGGCCCCGCCCCTTTTGCGATTGTAGAAAAATATCTGCCGGAATTTTATGGCAGCTTATCCGGGCAATGACCTTGCGGCGCTAACAGTGCCTGATATACCTCCCGCCGGCTTAAGCCTCTGTCTTTTGCTACCAGCCTCATGGCTTCCTTGCGGGGGGTTCCCTTGGCTTCATAAATGGCCATATGCTCCTCCAATGTCATGCCCTCCCAGGCTTTCCTGCCCTCCGCCTCTATTTCTTCAAAGCTTTTTCCCTCTATGACCAAGACGTATTCTCCCCTCGGCTCGCCCTCCCGGTAAAAATCCAGGCATTCCTGTATCGTTGTCAATCTCGTTTCCTCATAACGCTTTGTAAGCTCTCTGCAGACGGAAATCCTGCGGTTTCCCAGCATTTCATAAAGCTCCTCTAAGGTCTTTGCCAAACGATGGGGTGCCTCATAGATGACAATGGTTCGCGTCTCATGGCGCAGCTCCTGTAAGACTGCCCCGCGCTCTTTTTTGTCTTTCGGCAAAAATGCTTCAAAGGCAAATCTTCTCGCAGGCAGCCCCGACATGGTAAGAGCCGTGATGCAGGCGGCAGCTCCCGGCAGAGACGTGACCTCAATCCCCTCTTCATAACAGATCCGGACAAGCTCTTCCCCGGGGTCAGAAATCCCCGGCGTTCCCGCATCCGTGATAAGGGCGATATCCACTCCTTCCCTCAGCTTATGTATCAGCTGATACGCTTTCTCAATCTTATTGTGCTCATGATAGCTGGTCATGGGCGTCTTTATCCCGAAATGGTTTAACAGCTTCATGGAATTCCTCGTATCTTCCGCCGCGATCAGATCCACTTCCTTAAGGGTGCGCAGAACCCGGAACGTAATATCCTCCAGATTGCCGATGGGCGTCGCGCATAAATATAATTTTCCTGCCATAATGCTTTCCTCACAATTCCTGTCAATCATCATCACAAAGTAATAGTACAACCTTTTTTTGCGTTTCGCAACCATCCCCTGCGGCAATCGGCCTGTAGCGGCTACGCTCCCTGATAAAAAAGACTCTCTTTCCTGCCATAGGCAAACAAAACAATAACGTTACAAATTTTTTTATTTTAGCATTTTTTATTTTAGCATTTTTTTATTCTACCATTTTTTTATTCTGCCATTTTTCCTATTTTACCATTATCTGGATTTTTTCTTTCGCGCCGTCCTCTTTGGCATAGACATATGCCTTTCCAGAGCGTTTGGCGTGGATCGTTCCATCTTCCTCCACCGTGACAATGCTGGTATTGGAACTAGAGAAAGCCGGTTTATTGCCGGAAGATACTGTCACCTGAAGTTTTCTGCTCTCTCCGGCGGCAATCGATATTTCCTGAGAAGAAAAAGAAATGTCTGGCTTTTTGACCGTCACCTCGCAGGTCTTTTTGACCCCGTCTGACGTAGCGGTGATGACTGCCTTTCCGTTTTTCACCGCCAGGATATTTCCATAGTTATCCACAGTCGCGACGCTGCTCTTATTGCTTTTCCACTTTATAGGGCTTTGGGATGTGGATTTTGCCAGCAGCCTGGCGGTCTGATTCCGGTAGAGACTCAGCTTGCTCTTGTTTAAAGTCACCTTCGGCTTTTTTACCGTAACGGCGCAGCTTGCCTTTGTTCCGTCTACCGTGGCTGTGATCGTGGCTTTTCCAGGCTTTTTAGCTGTCACCCAGCCCCGCTCGTCCACGGCGGCAATGCTTTTTTTGCTGGATTTCCATGTAACCGGATGCCCTGTGGAACTTTCAGCCGTAAGCTTTATGGAATATCCGTTTTCCAGGGACACCGCGCTTTTTTTCAGCCGGACGCTGGTCTTTTCCACCACCACTTTGCAGGTTGCCTCTCCGTTGCTGATCTTCGCGGTAATGTTGGCTGTCCCCGCTTTTTTTGCCGTGATTTTCCCGTAAGTATTTACCGATGCCACTTTGGTGTTATCCGATGAAAACTTTGGTTTTTTCCCTGTGCTGGTGACGGCCGCCAGATAAAAGGTATCCCCTATCTTCATTTGCGCTCTGTTTGCTGTCAAAAGCACAAAGCCATAAGAGCTTCCCAGCAAAGGATCCTGTGCCCTGCCTGCCGTTACGGCGATACCTGGCGCTCCATATACCCGGGCAGCTTGAACTTGAACCAACATGGATATCATACAGATGACAGCGACCGCTGTCCGCAGAATGTTGTTTTTTTCTGACATAAGATTCCCCCCATACTGCTATGGCAGGAAAAGAGATAAGTCTTTGTTTTAGTTTATCACTATATTTATAGTTTGTAAACAAAAAATTGATAAATTTTTAGCATGGATTTTTTCAAATTGTTGTGCTATAGTGATTTTGTATCCTTATCGTTATACGAATTTCACGGAGAGAGGATGAGGCGTTATGAAAAACAAAACAAAAAGATATTGCAGCAAAATACCTTGTTTCGCGTTAGCCGCCCTCATGATCGCATTGATCGCTTATGTTTTTGCACCGTCTGAGGCATCCGCTGCCTCTCGCGCCTTTAAAAGCGCCGGCAGGTCTGCGGTCGTTATCAAAGACAAGCAAGATGCAAAAACGACCCGCCAGAAAACCTGGATCCGATACAAGGCGCCTGACAATGGCTGCTTAAAGATTACAGCCCAAAATGCTTCTGACAGATATGCAAAGTCCTATGTAAAGGGCGACTGGCAGCTATTTGGCAAAAACAGAAAGGATGCTGTTTCGCCCAAAAAAAATTACACCACGAAATCCAAGGATTCCTTTTATTACACAGATGTTTATGGGGTCAAAAAAGGCACGGTATATTATCTTGCCGTAAATGCCAACGGCGGAGTGAAGATCACCGCTTCTTTCACGAAGATAACCGACAAAAGCGGCGCTAAAAAGAGCAGGGCATTAAAACTCGCAAAGGGAAAAACCGCCACCGGATTGATCCGCGCGGGTGATGGCAGCGTCTCTGACTGGTACCAATTTACACTCACCGCGCCGCAGAAGCTCAAGCTTTACCTTACGCCTTACACAAATAATGACATCAGCATCAGCATTTCAGGACCTAAGGGCGCTTTAAAGCCTTCGATGACTAAAGTCGGAATCAGCACCTCCACGGGAAAAAAGCTGAATTATGGCAGGAAATGCCCTTTTACCACAAAACAGGCGGTAAAGGCCGGCACTTATTATATTCAGATCAAACCGGCAGCAAAAACTTCTAGCGGCTATTACAAGCTGGTATGGAAATAATCTGCGCGGGTAAAATAAATGGGATGTATGTTTACCGCAATGCCATGAAAGCAACCTGATGCCATACGGACCGGACTCGAAAAACACAAGAGCGTTAGAAAAAGTCACCTTTTCTAACGCTCTTGTGTTGATTTTTATATCGCAATATGGCGTAGATGCCTAATGCTAAAATCTCATTACCACGATCAGTCCTTTTTTGGCAAGGCACAGAGGGAGAGAATAGACGCAGAGACAGGCCAAAAAGCAACCGAGGTCATGCCTGAAGCCGGTGTCCTCCTCCTTTCCATTTGCCATAAAGAATTGATCATACAAGCTATCTCTCATTATAAAAGCAATATTTTAGGGAAGTTTCCTCTCCCATTGTCTGCCTCTTTCCCGGAAATCATCCGATGGGCGCTTCCAGCCTGCGGGCGTAATTCCAAAGCAGGACCCCCGTCGTTACAATCGCGATAGAAATCAGCTGGGATGTGGAAAGCACCCCTACGCTGCCCCGATAATCGTTCCGGAAAAACTCGATCACAAAACGCCCCGTTCCGTAGAGCATCAGATATGCGGCCGCCACGCGCCCCTCTTTCCGCTGCTTCCTTGCATAAAAGAGCAAAAAAGCGCAGATCAGGAAATCTCCCGCGGAAGAGACCAGCTGCGTGGGAAACAGCTTTACCCCATTAGGGGCAAATGCCGAGTGATGAAACGTAATCCCGAACCAGGAATCCGTCTCCCTGCCGTAGCAGCATCCGGCAAAAAAACAGCCCAGCCGCCCGACCCCCTGAGCCAGCGCGACTTCCGGCATTACCAGATCAAAATACGTCAAAAACCTCTGCCCTTTTATTTTACAGTAAATAAAGCTGGTGAGTATGCCGCCGATAATCCCCCCGTACACTACATAGCCATTCTTAAAATCCCATAAAATAGATGGGTTTTTTAAGATATGGGGCAATTCCACAATGTAATATAACAGCCGGCTGCCCGCCATTCCTCCGAACACCGCGCAAAAGAAAATCCCATAAATGATATCTCCATTCAAAACCCTCTTTTTCCCACGGTGCAGGCATAGCGCCAGCGCCAGCAAAAAACCCAGCGCGACCATTATGCCATACATATGTAATGTCACAGGACCTATTTTTATGTCATTGAACATTTCTCCCTCCTCATATAATCAAGTGTTTTTTATTGAAAATTCAATGTTTTGCAACCTCTTATATCTCAGTGAATAAGCCATTGTCATGGATATTTCAATGTATCAGGTACTGAAATTGGGGATTAAGGGTACACGAAACAGAACGTCATCTTTTCTGTTCTTCATGGCCTTGTGCATACCCATCCCTCTATGGCAGCTAACCTCCTATGTCCACTAGGATCAGCTCTGTCGCCAGAGGTCCTCACTTCCTTCGTTATCCGCTTTCTGAAAGTTCTTGCCATAATAACCCAAATGGATCTACCTCAAATAACGTATCACCAACATAACCATACTGTGTCGGATTTCCACCCGATAACCCTATCGGATCCTGCTGTGTATAACATCCATCTTCCGCCTAATAATACCGGAAACGATTATAATACAGTCCCGGTTCCTCATCCTCATACTGCCTCTGGAATCGGAATGGAACAAAATTCTTTTCACCTTCCTCTCCCTCCATTTCCGCCAGTTTTTGGAGAAACTCCGCCCTGTAATCCACTTTGATTTTTACACTTTTTTCCTCTGCCGGTTCTTCTTCCCATTCATGGAGCAGGGCCTTCCCGTCCCACAGGAACCTTGTTATTTTTCTTTGCCTCTCCCCTGTCTGCTAGCAACCATCTTTCCTTTAAGTCAATGACGGACTGCTCTAACCTGCTCCCCGCCCCATATATGCGGTCGCTCTTATCCTGTGTCTCGTAGAGATTTCCTATAGCATCCGATATCCGGAATACCGTGTCAAAACCGGATTCCCGTGCACTCACAAGGCTGCAAAACCGATCATAAGAATTCTTTCATAGAGGGTTGACGTTTCTGGTTAAAAGCTGCTTCGATTACCATTTCAAGCATTTTACCCGAGCATAAAAAAGCTAACCCCTTCTGAACGGCAAAATCGGGAAATATTTCTTCATCTTCGTCCGTAATCTCTTCCGGCTCCTCTCAGTAACAAATCAAATCTTCATAAGCAAATTCTTCATACTTATTTGTATATATATCGAGATCGTACAACCCTGTATCCGAACACAGACAATGGAAAGGCTTGACTCCGGAATTTATCACCTAATAATCTTTTAATAGTATTGTCAAAAATCTGTTCTTAATCATCTTCATCTTCCAAAGAATTTAAAAACTCTTTAAAATCATTCGTTAGAAAATCAATTTCATCC
>CAZAMD010000054.1:0-6115 GCA_964486485.1 uncultured Roseburia sp.
GTTCGCAATCGTATGCTCCAGACGGTTCTGGATAGCACCAAGTTTAGATCTCTGCACAGATACTTTACTGATAGCCGCCTGAATCTTACACATTGCAGTACCAGCAGTACTGAAAGCACTAACTTTTAAGCCACTAATCCCAAGTGCACTTGCACTCATAGCACTAATAGAAATTGAAATTGACTGTTTGGCGAGAGAACCAACCTGAAGATTTTTCTTAGTGAAACTGCCATCTAACAAGTTCATGGTATTGAACTGTGTCGTGGATTGAATTCTATTGATCTCGCTTGTCAACTGATCAATCTCTTGCTGGATAGCTGTCCTATCAGCAGTCGTATTTGTGTCATTCGCCGCCTGTGTAGCCAACTCATTCATACGCTGTAAGATAGAGTGGCTCTCATTCAGCGCACCCTCAGCAACCTGGATCAAAGAAACACCATCCTGCGCGTTTGTAGAAGCTTTGTTCAGTCCGCGAATCTGGCTTCTCATTTTCTCGGAAATCGTCAAACCTGCAGCGTCATCGCCTGCACGGTTAATCCTGTAACCGGAAGCTAATTTCTCTGAAGATTTAGACTGTGCGTTTGCTGTGCCTGTCAACTGCCTGTTAGCGTTCATTGCTGTTAGATTGTGCTGTACTACCATAATTCATTTCCTCCTTGAATTTACTTGCAGCTTCCATGCTGCTCTTGATTTGGTTATTGGTTCCAACATGCCTCCCATCAGCCGTACGCTCCAATGGGATTTCTGTTATTGATTAAGCTGCCAAGGCGGCTGGATCATCTTTTTCTTTGTTCTTATGGATAATCCGCATTGATTTACCTCAATACTTTTTACTTCAACTTACTTTGCCCTGACCTTGCTTACTTGTAATATATATCGGAAAAAAGCCCCGATACTTTATAGCAAAAAGAAAAAATTTTTATTTTTTAAATTTTTATTTTTTAAACCTTTTCTTTTTTCTATCTCTTTCCTATCTTTTTCCTATCTCTTTCCTTTCCCGCTTCTATTTCTTTCTCTCTTTTCCTGCCGTGCCTAAAGGCGGCTATTTCTTGTTGTCCATAAACTGCGGGTCGTTATAGCCGGTCTTCATCATATTCTTATAATACTGATTGACGATCTTCTGGCTCTTGCGGACCTCTCTCGCCTGGGAGCGCACCGCTTCAAACTTCCGCTGCATCAGCTCCTTATTCTGCGCCTCCTGTTTTTGGATCATCAGGCTTTTGTCTGTGATCTTCCGTATCAGGTCCTGCATCGTGCGGATCTGCTCCCGGTATGCCTCGCGATTCTCGCTGATCTCCCCTTTTACCCTGGAGAACAATTCCTCAAAGCCATTGTCCAGCTGCTCTAACTGTTCCATATATCCGGCTTTCTTTTCCACCAGCCGGTCAAAATCGTCCGGGTCAAGGGAGGGATCCTCCAATCCCTCCCGCTGTTCCTGGTCTGCTATGATGATCTGATCTAAAATCCGGATCTTTTTCTCCAAGCTCTCAATCAGGATATTGATATACAACTGATTCATGAATCCCCCTCACCTTCCCTCAGGAAGCGGCATGAGCCTTCCGCATCACCTCTTTCCATGTGTCCCTCATGGTCCTCAGATGCTTCAGCACTTCTTCTAAGATTTCCTTGTCCTTTTTCATGTTTGCTTCCAGAAGACGCTGCAGCAGATAGACATATACGTTGTCAAAATCTTTTGCCACCGGATATTTGTGGTTTAAGGTCATCCGGAATTCTTCTATGATGCGCTGTACCTTCACGATGTTCTTGTGCGCTTTCTCAATGTCGTTTTCCTCCACTGCCATAATGGCAAGGTTGCAGAATTTAATCGCCCCCTCATATAGCATCAGAGTCAGCTCCGCCGGGGAAGCTGTCATGATCTTATTGTTTGCATATGCTGTATACCCCTGATTTTTCAGCATAACCGAACCTCCCGTCTAATTACAGGCTTCCGAACAGATTGGACATGGAAGATGTCTGGCTCTGGAGCTTGCTGAGCGCACTCTCCATCGCGGCAAACTTCCTGTAGTAATACTCCTCCTGATCCGCCAGCTTCTTTTCCCACTTTTGGATCAGAGCGGTATATTCGTCGTACTCAGATGCCATTTCTTTATCGTTATATACCTTCCATACACTGCTCAAGCTGCTGCTTTCCATTTTTTTACTGATGCCGGTGTATAGGTTGTTGACCAATCCCTGCATAAACTCAACCACCGTATCGGGGTCTTCCGTGAGGGCTGCCATCAGTTTGTCTGCATTGCCGGAGACAGACGCGTCATCCGCATCTCCGTCGATATGGAACGCATTCTGCTCATTTTCCGCCGCGTTGAGATAACCCAAGGTCTTGATGCCGAAGCTGGACAGATAATAAGTCTCGCCGTTCACCTCGACTCCTTTGTTCATGGAAGAGGTCATGATGTTCATGATGCTCTCTAAGCTGTCATCACGCCGCAGCAGAGAGGATTTGATCTTGCTTTCCCATTTTTCTACCTCAGTCTCAGAGAGCGCATCCCGCTCTTCGTCCGTCAAAGGCTCATATCCTTTGGCAGTGTCCGCGTTATACAGGGACGTCATCTCATTGATCAAAGAGTTGTACTGGGTCAGGAAATCCTTGATCTTATCATACATTCCCTGCACATCCGTCTGTGTCGTAATGGTAACGGCATTCTCTTCACCCGGTCCGGTGACCGCCTGTGCCGTGATGGTAAGCCCGTTGATGGAAAACGCATTGGAGCTTCCGGTATATTCAATGCCGTTTAAGGTGATGATGGCATCCTGACCGTCAATCTTCTTCGCGCCTTCGCTTCCGTTTGCCCGAAGATAGTCTAAGTTTGCTTTCGCAGCCTCTACTTTCTCCTTGAACGCCTGCAGCGCCTCTTCATATTCTGGAGACGCGGAATCTAATTTCGCAAGATCGGCAAGCGCCTTGTGTTCTTCCATCGTCGCCTGGCTCTCTTTCATCGCCTCGTTATTTTGAGCGATCGCCTCGCCATAGCTGTTTACCAGATCCGCAACGCCGGAAGCGCCTCCCGACTCGTATGCCTCATGGATGGATTTTACAATACTCTCCCTGCTGTAAGGATCTCCCTCCTCTAGCACGCTGTCAGAAACCGCCTCGAAGCTGTTCACTTTGCTGATGTTGCTGGCGAGAGCCGTAATCTGTTCCTCGGTAAGCCCGGATTTCTCTTTTAAGCTTGTAAGAGCATCGGAAGATGTCTGGATATCGGATGCCGCAGTTCCCTGTATATATTCGACATCCATGATCTCTGTCTTTAATTCCGGAGTGACAGTCCCTTTCCTGCCGCTCTCTAGCACCGCTCCGCTTTCCTGGTCGTACTCCTGCATGGTCATGCCGTCATCCGCTAACTGATAAAGTTTCCCATCAGAACCGCGGAAATTGCCCAACGCGTCTTCGCTATAAGTGATGCCGTCCGCATCGGTGTACTGATACCGGCCCGTGGGCGTCTCTTTCTTTTCTGCGTTATAGTACTCTACCTTGCTTGAAATCGTGATCTCATTTCCGGCTTCGTCCGCGTATAAGGCATTGCCGTCCGCATCTTTTTTGCCGGTAGCTTTATAGACCGTTCCCGCTTCATCCTGGTATGTACCGTCCGCATTCTTTGTATACGTCTTGTCATCGCTGCCCGTGTAGGTAGTGACCGCCTTGATGTACTGATCACCATCGGAATAGATCACGCTGCCGTCTTCTTCTACCTTCTCCTGCTTATAGATATTGCCGCTGGCATCCATAAGCGAATCGGTGCGTTCCTTTGCTGTCATCGCCAGCAGGCTTTTTAATTTTTCCTGCTCTTCCTCGCTCAGATTGCTCCCTTTCAGCGCATCCTGCATCGCGGAATAGGCTGAGGCATACCCATAGGCAGCCGTCAGGTTGCCGTTCTGCGCACTGGCCTGCTGGTATCTCTCAAACGCTTCCTTGTATGCTTCCACACCGCTCTTTACGGTTGACAGGATAGTATTGCCGTCCGCATCATAATATTTGGTGTAGGATTCGTAAGTTGCCTGTGTGGCATCGGAAGAGACGCATAAACCAAGCTTGCTTAACGCATCCGAGCCAGCCAGATTGGAGCCTGTGAGCGTAAAGTCATTTGCCACGCCGGTGTCCTTAGAGCTTACATAGATGCGCTTGTTTGCCTCGTCGTAGCTGGCGCTTACGCCCGCCTCTTTCAGCGAATTTACAAACTCGTTGACGGTCGTCCCCTGGGTCACGGTAATAGACTTCTTCGTGCCGTCTCCCATGGTCACATCAATCTGAGCGTCTCCGCCAGTGTAGCCTAGCTCCGCAAGGGTCGTGCTGCCCTTGACGCCATCTGCCAGCTTGCCGCCGGTCAGGTAGCCGGCCTGGGCGACCTGAAGCACATTTAACTGCTGCGTGCCGTTTACCGCGTTGCTGCCGGCGGACACTTTTGCTTTCGTCGTATCCGAACAGGTCGTAGATTTTAAATTGTAATGCTGGGAAAACCGCAGCCCGTCTAAGCTTTTGTAAAGGCTGTAGATTTTGCTGTTTAAGGTTTTCCACGCTTCCTGTTTCCACCCTAACTTGGTCTGTGCTTTTTTATACTTGCCGGTCTTGTGGTTATAAGAGGAAACCAATGCTTGAATAATGCTTTCCGTATCCAGACCGGAAACTAATCCTGTCATTCTAATGGGCATGCTACCACTCCTCTCTGATGAATCCCATACTCTGTTCCTGTTATCGTCCTAACGCTTCTCATCCACCAAAAGTCCCGCTACTTCCCAGACTTTCGCAATCATATCCAAGGTCTTCTCCGGAGGGAACTCTCTTAGCACCTCTTTGGATTCCTTATCCACAATCTTGATGGTGACACGATTGGTCGCTTCATGGACTCCAAAAACAACCTCTGAACTGTTTGCTTTCTTGTTGATCTCTTCTACCGCTTTCTTGATCTGGGCGTTGCTCGGCGTCGCTTTGCCCTGCTCTCCGGATTCTGACAAGTCATCCGACCTGCCCTCCTCTGTCCCCGCTCTCGTCAAGCGCAGCTCTGCCGCATAAGCCATCTCCGTCCCGGATGCGGATGCCGTCTCCGCGCGCTCCGGCTTTGGCGCCGCCTTAATCTCTGGGACCTCTGCCGCTCTGCTATAGGAAGCGGCTGTTTCTCTTACCCTTTCAATCTCCATTTTCTATGACCTCCATTTCATATTCTTCGGCACCGCCGGTACGGCGCTGCCTTTACGCCTGCACATCCATGTGCATGCACATCCGTGTGCATTTACACTCATTCTTTTTCTATTCCTTATATCGGACTTTTTTCTATAAAATTTATACCGGAGAACAGCTTTTCTTCTGCCTCCGGCATTTTCTACAACAAATCTTTTAATGCTGTGATCGCGTCCGTCTTAAGCGCCGCCTCGTTTTCTTTCTGGATCTGGAGGTAGACTTCTTTCCGGTAAATCGAGATTTCCTTCGGTGCGGAAATGCCGATTTTCACCTGGTCGCCGCGGATTTCAAGGACGGTTATCTCAACGTCGTTATTTATCACCAATGATTCGCCTTTTTTTCTCGTCAATGCCAGCATCCCTTATTCCCCCGCTTTCTTTTTTCGTTCCTGCATCGCCTGATAGATATTGTATTTCACAGGGTAGTCGTCTTCCACGATGATCTGGCATCCCTTTCTGGTGTCCGCGTTAATGACGATCGGCGCTTTTAAGTTTACCGTGGAATCTTTCACCTCAGACGCCGCCGTCACCGTCACCAAGATATAGGTGTTTTCCTCGTTCAGATCGCCTAGCGGACTTAAGATCTCATCACTTACGGCAGGGCTGTAATCCGGCTTGATCTCATTCGGGTATATCACCGGAAATGCCACTTCCGGTTCGTCCATGGACTGAAGCCACATGATAGACGACGCTTTGCCCTCTTTCTCCCGGTCGAAGATCAATGTGAATTTCTGCAGGAAAGGAAAGCCTATCATGCCTTTCTCTAACGTGATGATCTTCCCGTCTTCTATGTCAATTTCCCCGAACAGTCTCGTCTCTGCTTTCATTTCGTTCTCCTCCCGTTTTTGCCCGCCATTCTGGCGTTGACATTCTGGCGTTGACGCCTCTTACAGATAATTCAGCAAGCTCACCTGGCCGATTT
>CAZAMD010000054.1:6215-12429 GCA_964486485.1 uncultured Roseburia sp.
CATTCTGGCGTTGACGCCTCTTACAGATAATTCAGCAAGCTCACCTGGCCGATTTTTGATGCCGCCTGCAAGGACGCCGTGTACGCGTTATAAGCGGCCGTGTAATCAAGGATGATATCGGACAGTTCCATATCTTCGTTTTTCGATTTCAGCTGCTCTATCGTGGTCTGCTGGTTCGACATCCTGTTTTTGATCAGGTCAAGGCTGTTTCCCTTGCTCCCGACATCCGTCCGCGCCAGCAGGACATCCTGCATGTATCCGTCAAAATGCCCGATGTAGGTGTTATACAGCTTCTGCAGATTGTCATCCGCGTATGCCGCCTCCTTTTCGGCAGCGGCCAGCCAGTCCCCGAGCTTTGCCTGGCACTCGTCAGAGGAAAACTCCGTCATGCCCATCATTTTCTTGATCTCATTTATTTTATCAAGGGCGTCCATGGAGCGCCTTACGGCTTCGATCATCTCATCCACATCACGGCCGATGGAAGAATCGAACACGTTCGATGCCGAGGTGTTGACCGTCAGCGTCTGATTGGTCCCCACAGCGTAGTTAATGTCCTGATAGATGATGTTCCCTTCCTCATCATATTTGCGGAACTCCAGCGGTTTGTCGGGATTCGTCAGGTCTTTGCAGTCGTAATAGTATTCCGGGCGCACCTCCCCTTTGTCAAATCCTGTCTTGGCGTAGTCCACTTCAAATTTCGCCTCTGTCCTTTTCAGGGCAGCCACCGCCTCATTACTGAAAATGATCTCACCGCTCTGGCGGATCACAACGGCTTCGCCCGCGCCGATCTCATAGCTGCCGCCGCCGGCTGCCAGCCAATCCTCATAAGTCTCATAGACCTTCGCCTGAATGGCGCCCGGATTGTTCCCCTGCGCGTCGGTGTATGGGATTTCCACTGTCGCGGGCGGACCTCCCGTCTCATTTAAAAAGCCGTCGATCTCGCCGTATGCCAGCCGGATGCGCTCAAACGCGCCCTCTGTGGGATCCGGAATCGCATCGCCCAGGATCTCGCTCTCCAGCTTGGGGACTTTGACCTCATTCCCGTAATACCTATGCTCCTCCAGATCTGCGAAGCTGAATCTCTGATTGATCTCATAGCTGGTATCCGCCTCATATTCCATGAAGGTCAGCTTCTTGTTGGTACGGTAGCCGGTAAAGACGGTCCTTCCGGCATAATCCGCATTCCCCTCGGCATAGATCTGATCCCGCATCTTCTCCAGGGCTTTCAGGATCGTATCCCTGTCCTCTGTGGTGATCTGATCGCTGGCGCCATACTCGCACTGGGTGCGGATATTGGTCAGAATGGTCTTAAGGTTTCCCAAGGCCGTATCCGTTACCTCCAGCCACGCCTCCGCATCTGGAATGTTCCTCTCGTTATACTGCTCGATCTGATTCAGATCGCCCCGCAGCCTCAGCGCGCGGATGGCGACAACCGGATCCTCGGAAGGGCGCTGGATCTTTTTTTCGGAAGACATCTGCTGGTTCACCCTGTCCACGTTCACCTTGTTCCTGTTGATATTTTTTGACGAATTATGTGTGATAATGCTGTTGGTAATGCGCATACGCTATTCCTCCCTATACACCTGTTTCCTGGATCAGTTTGTCATAGATTTCCGCCATGACAGATATCATCTTCGAGGCGAGATTATAGGCGTGCTGGAAGCGTATCATATCCGCGCCTTCCTCGTCCTCATCCACCCCGGAGACAGACATCCTCTGTATCTGGATCTGATTCTGGATATTCAGAAAATTGTCCTGGAAAATCTCCGCTTTCTGCGTGTCAACGGAAACATCTGAAATCATGCATTTCATGAAAGACTCCGCCGAACCGCTCCGAAAGATCACCGTGTCGCTCTTTAATTTTGCCAGTTCTTCTAAAATGCTGTAGTCGTCCGCGCCGCTCTCGATATCGGAAAAGGTCTGCGTCGCCACCTTATCGGGATATTTCACGCAGAGGCTGGAAACGCACAGATTCGCAGCCGTCAGCTTATAGTAGCTGCCATCTGTGGACTTTACCGTTTTCCCGTACCCGGCATCGCTCTTCCCGAGCAGATATTCCTCTCCGCTTAAATCCGTTCCGGTGAAAAAGGAGTAATAGTCTGTACGTTTTCCCTCTAAATCCTCTCCGTCCATCATAAGGTCGTTGAATTTTGCCCCGAAAGAACGCAGGAACTGATTCATCTGTGAGATGTAATAAGGTATTCCCATGGTGTCCACTGCCGCCCCAATGGAAGCCTGCATCCCGTCTACCATGGAACGCTCTTCCACACTGAGGGCGTTCTCTAAGGTAAAGGTATAGGAAGTGATCTTTCCCTCCGCATCCATTTCAAAGGAAAATTCTTTGTAGGCGTAATTTCTGCCATTGATCGTGAACACTCCGCGCTCCGGCATGGTCATCGTTTCAATTTCCGTCAGGGAGGGGCTTAATATCTGTATCGTGCTGCTGTCTAAGACATCTACTACGCCCGTGAAGTTATCCGCGTTGTTCCCGTCCCGGATATCGATCAGGCCCTTGAGAGAGCCTGACATAGATGCGGCTCCCGCCGCGAATGTATTGCCTGTCTTTGTCCACTTAATGTCATAGAGGCCATCCTGGTCGCACTGGTTCACCCTGTATTTTCTTGCCACACAGGTCAATGTCTCATATTCATTGGTATCTATCAATACCTGGCCGCCTACTTTTACCGTATAATAATTGGCTCCCGTCACCCGGTCCGGATCGTTGGTGTCTTTTACCGGCACCTCGGAAACCTCCACAGGGATCATGGTTGACAGCTCATCGATCAGCAAGGCTCTCTGGTCGCGAAGCTCGTTGGCATACCCTCCCTGCACCTCGATGACATTGATCTGCCTGTTCAGGTTTGCGATCTTCTCCGCTATGGCATTGATCATCGATACCGTGGATTTCACTTCTTCGTTGGCGTTGCGCTGCATCTCCGCAAGCCCCTCATAAGCCGACTGGAAAAATGTGGCAAAGTTCTGTGCGCTCCCCACGAACTGCTGCCTCGCATTGACGTCCCCCGACTGGTTCTTTAAGGTGTCTAAGCCGTTAAACATATTGTTCAGGACCGTGGAGAATCCGATCACCATATCATCATCCATGTAATAGTTTTCGATCTGCTGCAGATGGTTCAGCTTCGTCTCATACAGTCCTACGGCAGACTGATTGTACCAGTACCTCATGTCATAATACTGGTTCCTGATCTGAGTGATGGAAACAGTGGAAACACCCGTCCCCACCGCCCCGTATTTTTCATGCACCCGGAGGGCATTCGCCGCCACACGGTTGGCCTGCTGCCTGCTGTAGCCTCTTGTCTCCAGGTTGGAAAGATTGTTCGCAGTTGTGTTTAACGCTATCTGGTATGCGGTCAGTCCTGATGAAGCAACTGTCAGTCCAAAAAATGTTGATGGCATAAAAGCACTCCTTATCCTGATCTTATTTTATCTTAATCTTATTTTATCTTAATCTTATTTTATCCTGATCTTATTTTATCCTGATCTTATTTTATCCTGATCTTCTCTTTTCCCTAACCCATCTGTGTGATCAGCTGTTCGAGCATCTCATTAATCACATTGATAAATCTGCTGGAGGCATTGTAAGCATTCTGGTATTTTATCATATAGGTAAGCTCTTCATCGGCGGATACTCCGATCACGCCCTGCCTCTGATTATCTACCGTCAGCGCGGATTCCTCCAATTGCGACGCATACGCTCCCACTACATTGCCATATGTACCTAGCTCTCCCACCATCACAGCATAGTAATCCGCAAAATTGTAAGGCGTCCCATCGTTCGGGGTCAGATATAATCCCGCGCTCTCCCACGTTTTCGCAAGCATCTCCGCAAGCGCCTGATTGACGTCGCCGTTCTGGCACAAATGCGGGAGCAGCGTCTCGTTTAAAATCAGCTCCTCATTGACGCGGACGCTCTGCATGGTATACTGTTTTGATGTATCCAGCGGATCTTCCACGTTGTAAACATAGTAGGTCTTTTTCTCGCCGGTAGCCGGATCCGTGTAGACCGCCTCTGTATAACGCTCCGTTCCTGTCCTGGTAAACAGCTCCTGCGGCGGCAGTTTCTCATCCGAACCCATGGGGCAGTTATCCATATCCAGAATGAGCGTATTTTCATCCACGGTGATCTCCTCTCCGCCCGTGGTGTACATCTTCACTGTATTGCCGCCCGCTAATTGGGGAAGATACTCAGAAGCCGCCACGTTGGGAGCAAAGATATCGTTCATCGCCGTTATGATCCCGTGGAACAGCTGGTCTAACTGCGCTTCCGCCCGGAGCATGACAGAATTATCGACCGTTTTATTGTAATGTCTTTTGCTCACGCCAAGGATATCCGTATAATTTGCCACTTTATCGCCCCTGGCTAATATCAGGGCCTTTATCCGCCCCATGTCGTTCTGGTTGGCACTGGAAATATCCTTGTCAAACCGGAACACATTGGTGTACATATTCTGTTTGGTATCGGAGAGATAACCCCAGTACGGCGTCACGAAGCCCGTTGCCCCGTCCCGCCTGAGCATGATCTCGTGATATCCCGTCTCGCTTATGAACTCCTGCCCCTCGATGCTCACTTTCACAATCCCGTTTACCGTTTCATTGTAAGTGATATCCACAAGGCCCGACAGCTCATCTAGCGCCTGATCCCTCACATCGCGCAGCGTCATCGCCGTCTCGATGTTTCCCGCTTCTATTTTGCAGATCTGGTCGTTTAATTCGCTGATCATTTTCCCAAGCTCATTGACACGCGCCACATCGTCTTTGATCTGCTGATTGAGATTGAGCTGGTATTTTTTCAGTCCCGCGTACACGGTTTCCCCGCGGCTGATGAAAAGCTGCGCTTTTTGTATCACAAGGTTCTGATAGACCGCGTCGTCGGGATATTTAGAAAGTTCCTGGAACGACACCCAGAAATCATTTAACGCCTGCTGAAACTGCTGTCCTTCCAGTTCCTGATAGTAGTCCGCTATTTCCTCTGTCGTCTCATAGGTTGCCGCGTAAAACGCCTCGCGCCCCACTGTGGAGCGGTACAGCCTATCCAAAAATATGTCCCTCGTGTGTATGACGTCCCCGATCTTTACGCCCAGACCGGACTGCATCTTGCTGATAGCGGCGTTTCCGCCGAATCTCACATATTCGCGGTCCGCGAAATACACCGACTGGCGCACATAGCCGCTGGTGTCTACGTTTGAAAGGTTGTTTGCCGTCGTGTTCAACGCATTCTGAGCGCTCTGCAATCCGGCAACACCGATAAACATGCTGCCAAAACCATTTGCCATAATCCATCCTCCCCGCTTTTATTGTTTGGCATCAAAGCCGCTTCCGCCTAAGATATCGCCTGTATTGTAGGCGTTTTTGTCGTAATTGGCAGTCTCAGGCGCTTGCCGCATGCTTCTTAGCAAGGTAAGGTCAAACTCCACCATTTCCAATGCCTGTTTCAAAAGCACTTCATTCTGCTGGTTTAAAATCCGCATCTGAGCGCCGGCCTCTAAGAGGCGGTCCCTCTGCTCTGTCAGCTTCTTCTGCTCTGCCGGCTGCTTTTCCAGATATCCGATCATCTTTGTAATGGTAAGCTTCTGCGGGTCTTTCCCGAGAACCGTCGCCATATCAGAGAGGACCTGAGTCCTTCTGCCGGAAAGATTCAAAAGCTCGCTGGCAGCCTCCTGCTCCTTGATGTTCACCTCGCTGAGAGACTTCACATCGCCGTTGATAATGGCAGCCTTTTTCTCTTCCGCAAACGCGATCAGTTTGTGATATTCCACTTCTTCTTTTCCTAAGACATCCAAAAGATCTTCCATTAAACTAGCCACAGTCAGCCCTCACTTTTTATACAAATGCATGATACCTTTGTAATAATCTGTTTGCGAAATCATCCACATCCACGTTATAATTACCGGCGTTGACACTTTCCTTAAGCTGTGCGACTCTATCTTCCCTGATATCCGAAGCTTCTGCCACTGCCTGTTTTGCAATCTGATAATCCCGGCCAAAAGATGAAATCTGCACTTCATCGCGGGAGGTATCGGCAGCGCTTGCCCGCTGTGTCCTTGCCGCTTTATTTTTATTGTAGATCTGTGCCACCTGATTAAGAGATTCTATGCGCATAATGGCATCTCCTTTCTTCCTTGAAATTCGCTTTCCAGATCACTGCCCGCCCCGTTCACAGCAGCCTGCATCCCCGCGGAATATGCCCTGCTCCGGC
>CAZAMD010000055.1:0-4559 GCA_964486485.1 uncultured Roseburia sp.
TAAGAAGTACGGCCTCAAGGCAGCGAGAAGAGCGCCGCAGTTCTCAAAGAGATAACAAACCCATACAAAACACGAAAAAGCTCGGAAATATGCTGTGTTCCGGGTTTTTTTATGCCCTAAATTCCTGAAACGGCTGTCCGGATCTGACGTGATCGGAAGCGATTTACAGGGGCTTACAGGGGTTAAAATCGGAGCT
The DNA here is from genome assembly GCA_964486485.1 of uncultured Roseburia sp. Taxonomy (GTDB): domain Bacteria; phylum Bacillota; class Clostridia; order Lachnospirales; family Lachnospiraceae; genus Roseburia. The sequence continues at coordinate 197 of CAZAMD010000055.1, forward strand.
GACCGACCTTTTTAAGCCGTCCGGCAGACAGGCCGCGAGGCGGCTGCACAACCGCAGGACAACGATACTGCAAATCCGATGTTGTAAAGCTGTATCATGATACCCTGACGCACCGAATACCGCAGTGATAGGATAAAAAGTCTTTCGTGGGATTTTCCGGTTACGCCGCATCGACTGAGACATACTTATACAATGAATCTGCTTGCATGTCACTGATTTAATCTGTATAATTTTATATCGAAATATTATGAAGTAAAGGAGGAACATACTATGATCGCAGAAAAAATTCTGGAAGAGGCAGCCGCGCTGCAAAGCGAGCTGCAGGCAATCCGCCATACTCTGCACGAACACCCTGAGATTGGCTTCGATCTCACATTCACCAAAGCCTTTGTGCGTGAGCAACTGGAAAAATTCGGCTACGCCCCCGTTGACTGTGGTAAGGCCGGGCTGGTGGCGCTGGCCGGAGGCAAACGTCCCGGCAAAACGCTGCTGCTGCGCGCCGACATGGATGCTCTGGCTTTACAAGAGGAAACGGACGTCGGTTTTGCCAGCCGGACGCCGGGCAAAATGCACGGCTGCGGGCACGATATGCACACGGCTATGCTGTTGGGCGCGGCTAAACTGCTTAAGGCTCACGAGGACGAATTGGAGGGAACGGTCAAGCTGGAGTTCCAGCCGGCCGAGGAAATTTTCCAGGGTTCGTTGGATATGATCGCGAACGGTCTTTTGGAGAACCCGCATGTGGACGCGGCGATCATGATGCATGTCATTGCCGGCGTGCCGATGCCAAACGGCATGGTGCAGGTGGCGACAGGCGGCGTGGTCACGGCCAGCTGCGAGCAGTACCACATCACCGTGCAGGGTAAGGGCGGGCACGGGGCTTCGCCGCACTTAGCGGTAGATCCGATCACGGCCGCGGCGCACATCCATACTGCTTTGCAGGAGATCAGCGCCAGGGAGCTTGAGGGCAATGAGTTCGGTATCTTCACCACAGGGCGTTTCGTGGCGGGAGAGGCCTCCAATATCATTCCTGACAAAGCCGAGATGTGGGGTACCATCCGCACAACCGACTCTGAGAACGCTGTCGGCGAGCGCATCAAGACCCGCATGAGGGAAATCTGTACCGGCGTGGCGTCTGCCATGCGCTGTACGGCAAGTGTGGAATTTTACGATTATTGCCCCTGCATGATCGTGGATCCGGCGCTCGGCGCCGACACGCTGCGCTATCTCAGAGAACTTATTGGTCCGGCCGCGCTGGATTTGACGGCTCTAAGCGGCGGCAAAGCGGGCGGCGGCAGTGAGGATTTTGCCTTCGTCAGTCATAAAGTTCCGACAGTCACGATGTTTCTCGCCGCGGGCAACAGCGCCGAGGGCTACCAGTACGCCCAGCATCATCCCAAGGTGAAGTTCGATGACGCGGTGCTCTGCCAGGGAGCCGCTATGCACTGCTGGCTGGCTCTCCGCTGGCTCACAGACCACAAGGAATCATAATATGCGCGACATGTATCATACGAAATAAGATGATTGACCACAGGGCAGAGCCGACAGGCTCTGCCCTGCTTGCAATCATGTACTGAAAACCTTGCTGCTGAAAGCCCTCCTGCTGAAACGTGATTGACAGAGCCGCTAAAAATTTGAGTCGTGAAGCGCGCGAGAAAAGCAGATAACTCATAGGTGTAAAGTGAGAGGGCAGAGAGGAAAATCTCTAATCTTATATTGAAAAACATAAGTGTACTAATTATAATGAAAGAAAAAATGTCCAGTCACAGATGACATATGTTGCATAAAGCGGAGATGGTAGTGTGAAAAATCATCTTGATAGCTGATTTTTCACGACGAATTTTATTCGTCTGGCTATTTGTGCCGGAGCGTCTCAAATAGCTTTGATGGCAGATAGAGAAACCGCCTACGCGGATTTCTCTGGGAGGTGCCATAGGTATCTCCTGACTCCGTCGCGTAAATGCTCCGGGATGGAGGTTAAAATGAATGTTTCGGCAGCTCAAATGGTAAAAAAATCAGACAGATATCTGTTCAAAGAATGTATAAAAAAGCATCATATCGTTGAAAAGAAGGAAGAGGTTGAAGTACCCTATAAAACAATGAAAATAAATAATCGGCGATACTTAGGCAATAAATATAAGCTCTTGCCATTTATCACAAAGATCGTGGAAGATGAATGCGAAAATGTTAATACGGTGGCGGATATTTTTGCGGGAACAGGGGCTGTGGCTTCTGCGTTCACAAGCAAAAAGCTCATCACAAATGATATCATGTACAGTAATTATATTTGCCATGTTGCCTGGTTTAGCAGCGAACAATATTCCAAAGAAAAAATCATAGAGTTCGTCATTCATTCTAATCAAATGCTTGTGGAGCAGGACAATTATATGAGTGAAAATTTTGCGAATACATATTTTTCACTGGAAGACTGCAGGAAGATTGGGTTTATAAGACAGGATATTGAGGATAGATTCGCGGAGGGAGAGATTAACGCAAGAGAAAGAGCCCTATTGATCACATCCTTATTGTATGCAATGGATAAGATTGCCAATACATGCGGTCATTATGATGCGTATAGACAGGGCGCTGAATTTGAAAAGCATTTAGAATTATCTGTTCCACAGCCGGACGAGACTTTAAATGCCAATAATGTGTGTTACAATATGGACACAAATGAGCTGGCAGAAGATATTAAGGCGGACATGGTATACATTGATCCGCCATACAATTCAAGACAATATTGTGATGCGTATCATTTACTTGAAAATGTTGCCCGTTGGAATAAGCCGGAGGTTTTTGGGGTCGCTAAAAAAATGGACAGAACCTTTTTAAAGAGCGATTATTGTACGCAGAAAGCCACGGCCGCCTTTGAAAAGTTAATCGCCTCCATTCATGCGAAATACATCATCTTATCCTATAACAATATGGCGGAAAAAGGAAATGACCGTTCCAATGCCAAAATAAGTGATGAGGATATTATGCGGATTCTCCGGAAAAAAGGCACTGTAAAGGTTTTTACAGAGGATTATAAAGCTTTTTCTACAGGAAAGTCAGATATCAAAGAACATCAGGAGCGTTTGTTTTTATGCACATGTTTTGAATGTGAAAAAGAGATTATTCCGTCTGAATTGTAATAAGGTGCGGTTCAATGATTCCAATCAATATTTGATGGGAATGTCAGATACACTGAGAAGATTATCTAAGGACGAGGTTTTTCAATGGTTGTATGCAGCTATATTTACGGATCGTTTACCCGTTTAACAATCAATTGAGATTTCATAAAAAAGGTGAGTTGAATCTGCCGGTTGGGAAAAGGGATTTTAACGCTAAAATGCAGGAAAAACTGGAAAGATTTATGGATCGTATGAAAAGTGGTGATTATCATTTTGTGAATGGAGATTTTAGGGAGATACCGCTGGATGAATTTACAGAGAAAAGTTTCTTTTATGCAGATCCGCCATATTTGATAACCTGTGCGACATATAATGAGCAGGATGGATGGACGGAAAAGGATGAATATGAGTTGCTGTCCTATTTGGAGCGATCAGATGAAAAGGGGATTCGATTTGCATTGTCTAATGTGCTGGAAAGTAAAGGTAAAAAATAAAATACTGGAAGACTGGCTCAAGGATCATAAAAAGTTTAAGGCTGTCCCGCTTGATTATGATTACATAAATGTTATATCTGACTTTAGAGCAAGAAGATACATGGAATATTACAATGCTAACGGAACGGATTACATAACCGGAATGAAGATATTGCCAATACAGACATCGGAATTAAAAACATTACTCAGATTTGATGTTAGATATCCGCAGATATATAAAATGCTGGATAAGGCCTATTATAGCAGCGAATCCCCTAGGGAGTGGTATGAGAATAATATTGTGAGAGAAACGGTCTTTTACCATGAAGAGGAGAATACTCTGTGATTCCGTTATTTTTTCATTTCAGCATACCACGCTGGTCAAGATTTTGAAAATGGATTTCCGTGGGTTTCTCCAATCTTATGTTGAAAAACAGAAGTGCAATGGTATAATGAAAGAAAAAGTGCCCGATATCAGATAACATATGTTGCGCAAAGCTGGAGATGGCAGTGCGGGAACTGTGCTGCCGCACAAATCCCCTTTGGAAAGAAAGACCGCCCGACGGCGGCAGAATGAGAGGAGACAGGATGAAGAAACGGTTGATGTTAGTGTCAGCGATCGTGCTGGTGGCGGTGCTTATCGGGGCGGCTGCGTTTCACATGACAGGAAAGAACGGGGGAGCGGCAAGGCTGCGGGAAGAAACAGCAGAAGCCCTCTACACTGCGGAGAGCGGTTCTGGAACGGAGGCTGTCCCGGAAGCCGGAACGGAAGATGGA
>CAZAMD010000055.1:4659-10679 GCA_964486485.1 uncultured Roseburia sp.
GCTGTCCCGGAAGCCGGAACGGAAGATGGAGCGGAGGCTGGAACGGAAACGTCTGCTTCGGAGACAGCGGACAGCGGAGAAGCGGATCGGTCCTCCAAGGCTTCCTATTACGGGGCGCTGCGTGTAAATGGAACCCAGCTGGTGGATGCGGAGGGCAGCCCGGTGCAGCTTAGAGGCATCAGCACCCACGGCCTGGCATGGTTTCCGGAGTATGTCAACGAAGAGATGATCCGCCAGCTGCACGAGGAATGGAATGCCAATGTCATCCGCCTTGCCATGTATACCGCGGAGAGCGGCGGCTACTGTACTGGCGGGGATCAGGCACGGTTGAAGCAGCTGGTCAAAGACGGTGTGCAATATGCCACGGATGCGGGGATGTACGTCATCATCGACTGGCATATCCTGTCCGACGGAAATCCCAATCAGTACAAAAGCGAAGCGAAGGATTTTTTTGAGGAGATGTCACAGACCTTTGCCTCCTATGAGAACGTACTGTATGAGATATGCAATGAACCAAACGGAGGGACCGCTTGGAGCGATGTGAAGGCCTATGCCGAAGAGATCATTCCTGTGATCCGGCAAAACGCGCCGGATGCGGTCATTCTTGTGGGAACCCCCAACTGGTGCCAGTATGTGGATCAGGCAGCGGCCGATCCCCTTACCGGCGGCGGCAATCTTATGTATACACTGCATTTTTATGCGGCGACACACACCGACGCGCTTCGGAATACCATGGTCTCCGCCATCGGCGCGGGGCTGCCTGTCTTTGTGTCAGAGTACGGGATCTGTGACGCGAGCGGAAGCGGCGGGATCGATGAAAAGCAGGCAAACAGCTGGGTCAGTCTCATGAATGAGTACGGAATAAGCTATGTGGTATGGAGTCTTTCCAATAAGAATGAGACGGCATCGATCATTGACAGCTCCTGTGCCAAAACCTCCGGCTTGACGGAAGAAGATCTCAGCGCTTCGGGGAAATGGGTGTACCATATGCTCACAGGAGGAAACGGCGGGATGGCGGCGCACCGGATCCCTGGCGATTCCGGCGGCGCCGGAAAGCCGGATGCCCCGAGCAGTCTGAATCCTCCGTCAGACGCGCCCGCAGGCGGCGGCGCCGTCCTCACCAATGAGGATTTGGAGATTACCCCTGCCCTCACCGGATCTTGGGAATCCAATGGGCAGTATTTTTACCAATACGCGATCGCTCTGACAAACCGTTCCGGCAAAACGGGAAGCGCATGGGAGATTGACGTGAATTTCAGCCAGGACTTCAGCCTGTCGGACAAGTGGAACGGAAACTATACCGTTGACGGCTCGGTGCTGCATATCACTTCCTTGGATTACAACGGAAATCTGGCTGCGGGAGCAAGCACTGGCGATATCGGATTTATTGTGAGCGGGAGCGCGGAGTTAGAGCTTCAGCAGCCTGCACCGTAACGCGCATTGAGGCAGAGGACCGGCCAGCTGGGATTTCCTTCGCCAAGAGGCGCTTTGAGCTTCCGCCCTCAAAAAAGACTGGAAATGCGGGAGAAAATCATAAAAGATAAAATAAGTATATTTTTTATGAAAATGCGATACTGTAATTCGCTCAACAGCAGGCCATCTGTGCCTGAGAAAAGGAGAAAACGGATATGCCGATAGAATTTGATATCACATTAACGGCAAAAGATATGTACCGCTTCAACATGTATCAGACTTATACGGGTTTTCACGGCTGGTTTTCCATTCTGCTCGCCATCTTTGCCTTTGTTCTGGCAGGGATGTCATATGGGGAAGCGACGATGGCGAGGACGCTGCTCTATGTGCTGTTTGGCGTTCTGTTTTTAGTCTATCTGCCGGCCAGCCTCTATCTGCGCTCAAAGCATAATATCGCGGCATCGGAGGTGCTGCGTAATGCCCTGCATTTTTCCGTGGGGGAAAAGGGATTTACGGTGACGCAGAAAGAGCAGAGCGCCGAACTCCCATGGGATATGATCTATAAAATGGTCGCCACAAAAAAGAATGTGCTGGTTTATAGCAGCCGGATCAATGCCTATGTCATTCCCAGGGATCAGCTGGGGGAACAGTATGCAGATCTGGCAAAGCTGGCGGAAAAAAAATTGCCCGGTTACCGTTTCAAAATGAAGATATGAAAAAAGAAAACGAGGAAAATATGAGAGAAGTCATTTACGAGAGCTATTCTCCAGAGGAAACGCGCAGGCTGGGGCGGGAGACAGGACTTGCGGCATCGCCCGGGGGCTTATGCACGCTCGCGGGAGAACTGGGGGCAGGCAAGACGGTTTTTGCCCAGGGGATTGCGGAGGGACTCGGAGTCACAGAACCGGTCTCAAGCCCCACGTTCACCATTTTACAAGTGTATGAGGGGCGGATGCCTTTTTACCATTTTGATGTGTACCGGATCGGCGATATAGAGGAGATGGAAGAGATCGGTTACGGGGAATGCTTTTACGGGGAGGGATTCTGCCTGATAGAGTGGGCGGACCGCATAGAGGAACTCCTGCCGGAAGAACGGCTGGATATCAGGATAGAAAAAGACTTGGAAAAAGGATCTGATTATCGGAAAATCACTGTAAAGGAGCGCGGCGCAAAGACATGAAAATACTAGGGTTGGACAGTTCCGGCTTGGTGGCAAGCGTTGCCGTGATCTGTGATGACAGCTTGTTAGGGGAATATACCATCAACTATAAAAAGACCCACTCCCAGACCCTGCTTCCTATGCTCCATGAAGTGGCAGAGATGACAGAGCTGGATTTAAACACCATAGACGCCATCGCCATTGCGGGGGGGCCGGGATCTTTCACCGGACTCCGGATCGGGTCGGCGACAGCCAAGGGCCTTGGACTGGCGTTAAATAAGCCGATCGTCTCAGTGCCCACCGTAGAAGCCTTGGCGTACAACCTGGCGGGGCATCGCGACCTGGTGTGCCCGCTTATGGATGCCAGGAGGAATCAGGCCTATACCGGACTTTATGCCTTTGACGGCAATGCCTTGCAGGTAAGGAGGCAACAGTGTGCCGTCGGGATCGATGAGATCGTATCAGACATAAACGCGCAAAATGCCCCGGTCGTATTTCTGGGAGATGGCGTCCCGGTGTTTGCAGGGTACATAAAAGAGCATTGCGCAGTCCCCTATAGTTATGCGCCGCCCCATCTGAATAAGCAGCGGGCGGGAGCGGTGGCCGCCCTTGGAATGCTGTATTTTTCCCAGGGGAAATATGAGAGGGCAGAGGACCATAAACCCGAATATTTAAGGCTTTCCCAGGCGGAGCGGGAACGGAGCGGGAGAAAAGAGGGCGCATGATAACGATTAGAAACATGCGGGCGGGAGATGTGCTGCCTGTCAGCCGCATAGAGCGGGAAACCTTTTCCATGCCCTGGAGCCGCCAGGGGTTTTTCGATGCCCTGAAGCTTGCCAATACCCTGTTTCTGGTGGCGGAAGAGGATGGACAGATCGCAGGCTATATAGGCATGTATCTGTCCTTGGAGGAAGGCGAGATCACCAATGTGGCAGTGGCGGAAAACGCGCGAGGGAGAGGAATCGGCGGACGTTTGCTTTCCGAAATAAAAAAGGAGGCAAAGCGGCGCTCCATCGGGAAAATACTGCTGGAAGTGCGGGTATCAAATCAGAATGCCATAAGGCTGTATGAGAGGAACGGATTCCAGATTTGCGGCATTCGGAAAGATTTCTATCAGCTTCCCAAAGAGGACGCCTATCTTATGGTCTGCGGCCAGTAATTCCCACTATATGCAGACCTGTATCCTATATTATAATAAAAGAAACAGGCTGCGGAAGGATGGCAGGAGGGATCAGGATGAGCAGAAAAAACAAAAAGATCTATTGCAACTGTTGTGGGAAACTCATCTGCGCAGAAGCAGAGAGAGAAAAGGCATCTTTTTTATCGATCGAAAAGGAATGGGGCTATTTTTCGGACAAAAAAGATGGGACTATTCACAGAATGGATATCTGCGAAGCGTGTTATGAGAAGCTGGCGGGATCATTTGCCATACCGCCGGAAGAAAAAAAGATGACAGAGCTTGTATGAAAGGAACAAGGATGATTTTATGTGGCTGAAAAAATAAAAAACAATAAATGAAAGAATGCGTCTCAGACTCCACTATCTATAACGCGTTTATCACTGTAAAAGCCATATCTGGGGATTGCAAAAAGGGGAAAATCTGATATAGTAAAGACAGTGGAGAAAGACGGTGGAGAAAGACGGTGGATGAAAGACAGGGAACAAATCGGAAACACATCTCGTTCCAAATAAACCGCCATGCGGTGTCTGATTGATCAACAGCGATGCAAAGAGTCTGCGGCCGGAGCCGTTCACAAATCATCGAGCGGCAGGGGAAAAACCAGTCCGCAGCATTTCCGATCATATAGCATACAGTCCTTGGAGAGGGACGATAAACACTACTACTATCTACTATCTAATATGAGGAGAAGTCATATGTTAGACGTATGTCTTTTAGGAACCGGGGGGATGATGCCACTGCCGTACCGCTGGCTGACAGCGGCAATGATGCGCTGCAATGGAAGCAGTCTGCTGATAGACTGCGGGGAGGGGACACAGATAGCGATCAAGGAAAAGGGCTGGACCTTTAAACCCATCGACACGATATGCTTTACGCACTATCATGCGGATCACATCAGCGGACTGCCGGGGCTTTTGCTGACCATGGGAAACGCGGAACGCACAGAGCCTCTTGTCCTGATCGGGCCAAGAGGGTTAGAGCGCGTGGTGGGCGCCTTAAGAACGATCGCTCCCGAACTGCCGTTTCCCATCCGGTATATTGAAATTATGGAGCCGGAAGCCGATATAGAATTAAAGGGATATCATATCCATGCTTTCCGGGTGAATCATAATATCACCTGTTATGGCTACACGGTGGAAATCCGCCGCGCAGGGAGATTTCAGGTGGAGAAAGCCATAGAGCGCCAGATACCAAAACAGCTCTGGAGCCTCCTGCAAAAGGGAGAAACGGTCATGACAGAGGAGGGGGCGATATACACGCCGGAAATGGTGATGGGCGTGCCGCGAAAGGGCATCAAGGTGACTTATTGCACAGACACCAGACCCACCGAGAGCATTGTAGATTCAGCCAGAGGATCCGACCTGTTCATCTGCGAGGGAATGTATGCGGAAAAAGAAAAGCTTGCGAAAGCGAGGCAATATAAGCACATGACCTTTTATGAGGCGGCAGAGCTTGCGAAGCGGGCAGACGTCGGGGAACTGTGGCTGACCCATTTTTCACCGTCTTTGGTGCGGGCCGAGGAGTATATGCCTCAGGTACAGGCAATCTTTCAGCGGGCTTTTCTGGGCAGGGACGGGAAAAGCGTGGAGCTGTTGTTTGAAGAGGAATGACAGAAGCTTTTTAAGCGTTCCGCAAGGGAGGGGAACTGAGCGGGGCATGGATTTTTTGCGCGCAGGTTTCTTCCCGCGCCAGAACCGCGGGTGCGTCAGAAGGGAGGATTCACATGAAGAAGAATATGAGCGCTGTCATACTGGCGGCCGTTTGCGTGGTGCTGATCGTCGGGGTGTTTTGGCAGGTAAGCAGGAGCAGGGATGCAACCGTGGAAGACATGGTCGATCTGACCGAAGTGCAGAAAGTCATTACCATAGATCTGGATAAAACCTATCCGGAAACGCCGAGGGAAGTAGTAAAAATGTATAACCGCATTCTCTCCTGCTTTTACAGGGAAGAATACACGGAAGAGGAGTTCCATGACCTTGGAGATCAGGCGAGGAAGCTCTTTGACCAGGAATTGCTGGAAAACAACCCCGAAGATGCCTATTTTAAAGACCTGAAAGCAGATGTTGAGGATTATAGGGAAAAATCCAAAGTCATTGCGTCCACTTCTGTCTGCGACAGCAATGACGTGAAATTTCAAAAAATAGACGGGGATGAGTGCGCCTATGTGACAGCCTCCTATTTCATGAACGAAAACAAAAAGTTCAGCAGGACGTATCAGACGTATGTGCTGAGAAAAGACGAGGAGGGAAAATGGAAGATCTTAGTATT
>CAZAMD010000055.1:10779-12308 GCA_964486485.1 uncultured Roseburia sp.
GCGCTGCTAGTGGGTGTAGCGGAGGCAAAGGCGATCAGCTATGCAAAAAAGCTCCCTTTGGTGGGAGTGCATCACATTGAAGGGCATATCTGCGCCAATTACATTGAAAACAAGGAATTAGAGCCGCCGTTTTTGTGCCTCGTGGTATCCGGCGGACATACGCATTTGGTGAAAGTGCTGGATTACGGGGCATACGAGGTTTTAGGAAAAACAAGAGATGACGCGGCGGGAGAAGCCTTTGACAAAGTGGCGCGCGCCATTGGGCTTGGGTATCCGGGCGGGCCTGAGATTGAAAAAATTTCTAAGGAGGGAAATCCCCGCGCCATAGAATTTCCCCGGGCAAAAATCGCGGACGGGCCTTATGATTTTAGCTTCAGCGGTCTAAAATCCGCGGTCTTAAACTATCTAAACACCTGTCAGATGAAAGGAGTGCCGGTCATCCAGGCGGATGTTGCGGCATCTTTCCAGAAAGCAGTGACAGATGTGCTGATAGGCAATGCCGTAAGAGCGCTCGATGAATATGGCATGGACAGATTTGCCATTGCGGGCGGTGTGGCATCGAATCAGACCCTGCGGGAAGGGATGCGGGAGGCCTGCGAAAAAAAAGGTGTCGCGTTTTACCATCCTTCCCCCGTTTTTTGCACAGACAACGCGGCCATGATCGGGGTCGCGGCATACTATGATTATCTCAATGGAAGAAGAGACGGGCTGGATCTCAATGCCATTCCGAATTTAAAGTTAGGAGAGCGTTAGTGTTTTATGAAAACATACACAGCCATTGTGCTGGCGGCGGGAGCCGGCAGGCGGATGAATGCAAAGGTGCAGAAGCAATATCTGGAAGTGCAGGGAAAGCCAATGCTCTATTATGCGTTAAAAGCATTTGAGGAGAGTGAGGTTACGGATATTGTTTTAGTCGCGGGGGCGGGACAGGAAGCATATTGCCGCGGGGAGGTTATTGAAAAATACGGTCTCAAAAAGATAAAGTGCATTGCCGCAGGGGGGCGGGAGCGTTATCATTCCGTGTATGAGGGTTTGCTGGCGGCAAAAGGGGCGGACTATGTCCTGATCCATGACGGGGCAAGGCCCATGGTGGACAAAGACCTGATACGCCGCTCCATAGAGGCGGTAGGGATCTTCCAGGCGTGCGCAGCGGGCGTCCCGGCAAAGGACACCATAAAAATAGCGGGCGAGGGACAGATGGTAAAAGAGACGCTGGATAGAAGCAGGGTTTGGCAGATACAGACGCCGCAGGCGTTTTCCTATCCGCTGATTTTGGAGGCGTACCGCAGATTGATGGAAAAGGACGAGGTTGCGGTCACAGATGACGCGGCGGTAGTTGAGCGCATGACTTCTGTTCCGGTCAAGCTGATCGAGGGGAGTTACCGCAACATTAAAATCACTACGCCGGAAGATCTGATCATAGCGGAAGCCTATCTCCGGTCATGACGCCGGCAGGGAGAGATTGCATGGCACGTTCCCGGGCAGAAGCCTGGGCGCGCAAGATCCGGCGCGGACGGTAACGTAACGGA
>CAZAMD010000056.1:0-12299 GCA_964486485.1 uncultured Roseburia sp.
CAATGCGATGTGCATCGAGTATTTTCCCGGCTGGCTGGCAAAGGAACATAAAAAATAGAATAAACTACTTGATGTTTTGCATTCTCTGTGCTAGAATAAAATCTGGTTTTTAAATAAGAAAAAGGCAGTGATTGCGCGGCTGCGGTCGGCAGCCACAGTAGGGCGCCATACTTTTTTCAGAGAGAGCGGGTCTTTGGCTGTAAACCCGCTTAAGGTAAGGTGGCGGTTGAAGTTCACGCGGGAGCCGTATCTGTGAATGCCAGTAGCGGATAACGTTCATGCACGTTACGCATATCGAGTGCTTTTCAGAGATCTGAGGCGGTTTTTCACTGCGCAGAAAGAAAAGAAACAGGGTGGTACCGCGGATTTTTTCGTCCCTAGGGGAGATATCCGCGGTTTTTTGTGCATATAGCGCCGCCAGACGGACGCGGGGAGCGGCACTGGAAATCGTTTGGGAGCGGCAGGTTCGGAATGGAGGAAAAGATGAAAGAAAGACTGCAGAAAATAAAAGAGAAAGCGATGCGCCAGATACAAGAGTCTGGCGATCTGGGAAAATTAAATGATGTGCGCGTTGCGATACTCGGAAAGAAAGGGGAGCTGACCGCCGTCCTGAAGGGCATGAAAGACGTCAGGCCCGAGGACCGCCCTCTGGTAGGGCAGCTTGTCAATGAGACGCGCGAGAGCATCGAGCGGCTGTTAGAGGAGACGAGGGCAAAACTAGAGCGCGCGGAACTAGAGGCAAGGCTGAAGCATGAAGTCATTGATGTGACCCTGCCCGCCAGGAAACATAAGGCCGGGCACCGCCATCCAAACACCATTGCCTTGGAGGAAGTAGAGCGCATTTTCATCGGAATGGGCTATGAGGTGGTGGAAGGCCCTGAGGTGGAATATGATTACTATAACTTTGAGGCGTTAAATATACCTGCAGGCCATCCGGCGAAGGATGAACAGGATACGTTTTACATCAGCGATAAGATCGTGCTGCGCACCCAGACTTCTCCGGTGCAGGTCCGCGAAATGGAAAAAGGGAAGCTCCCTATCCGCATGATCGCGCCGGGAAGGGTGTTCCGCTCTGACGAGGTAGACGCGACCCATTCGCCCTCTTTCCATCAGGTCGAGGGGCTTGTCATTGACAGAAACATCACCTTTTCCGATTTAAAAGGGACCTTGGAAGAATTTGCAAGGCATCTCTTCGGAAAAGATACCCGAGCGAAATTCCGTCCCCATCATTTCCCCTTTACAGAACCCTCCGCGGAGATGGATGTGACCTGCTTTAAATGCGGCGGATCCGGCTGCCGTTTCTGCAAGGGCGAGGGCTGGATCGAGATTTTAGGCTGCGGCATGGTACATCCGAGGGTACTCAGCATGAGCGGCATCGATCCGGAGGAATATTCAGGCTTTGCCTTTGGGATCGGCTTAGAGCGCATCGCCCTGCTGAAATATGAAATCGATGATATGCGTCTGCTCTACGAAAATGACCAGAGATTCTTAAATCAATTTTAACATGATATCGATATAGGAGAGAAGAAACATGAATACATCATTCAAATGGGTGGGGGATCTGGTGCCAGGCCTTGCCTGCACCCCTCAGGAATACAGGGATGCCATGACCTTATCCGGTTCTAAGGTAGAGGGATGCCGGAGGATGGATGAAGACCTTGAGAAGATTGTCATAGGCCAGATAAAGCGCGTTGAGAGGCATCCGGACGCGGACAGGCTGGTCATCTGCCAGGTGGATATCGGCACAGGAACCATACAGATCGTGACAGGCGCGCCGAACGCGGCGGAGGGCTGCAAAGTTCCGGTGGTCTTAGACGGCGGGCGGGTAGCGGGCGGCCATGACGGCACTAGGACCAAGGGCGGCATTCGGATAAAGAAAGGAAAGCTCCGCGGCATCGAGTCGGATGGCATGATGTGTTCCATTGAGGAATTAGGCTCTGACCGCGATATGTTTCCGTCAGCTCCCGAAGACGGCCTTTACATTCTCCCCGAGGATGCTCCGGTGGGGGCGGATGCGGTCGGATATCTGGGGTTAGATGACACCGTGGTGGAATATGAGATCACCTCTAACCGCGTGGACTGCTTTTCTGTCCTCGGCATTGCCAGAGAGGCGGCGGCAACCTTTCGGAAAGCGTTCGTCCCTCCAGCGGTCAAGGAGACAGGGAATGAAGAGGACGTCAATGACTATGTGAAAGTCACGGTAAAAGATACCGGCCTCTGCTCCAGGTATGCCGCAAGGGTGGTGAAAAACATCCGCATCGCGCCGTCCCCGGAATGGATGCAGCGCAGGCTGCGCGCCCAGGGCATACGCCCCATCAACAATATTGTCGATATCACCAACTATGTGATGGAGGAATATGGACAGCCGATGCACGCGTATGACCTGGATGCCATTGAGGGCAGGGAGATCATAGTGAGGCGCGCCGCAAAAGGCGAGAAGTTTGTGACGCTTGACGGGCAGGAGAGGACCTTAGACGAATCGGTGTTAATGATCTGCGACGGGAAAAAGGCGGTCGGCATCGCGGGAATCATGGGAGGTGAAAATTCCATGATCACCAGCCAGGTAAAGACCATGCTTTTCGAGGCGGCGTGCTTTGACGGGACGAACATCCGCCTCTCCAGCAGGAAAGTGGGCCTGAGAACGGACGCCTCCTCGAAATTTGAAAAAGGCTTAGATCCGAACAATGCCATGGAAGCCATGAACCGTGCCTGCCAGCTCATCGAGGAATTGGGAGCGGGGGAAGTGATCGGTGGAGCCATTGACGTTTACCCCGTAAGGAGAGAGGGGAGAAGGCTCCCCTTTGAGCCTGAGAAATACAATCGGCTGCTGGGAACGGAGATCGGCAGAGAAACGATGCTGGAGTATTTTTCCAGGCTGGGGTTAGCTTATGATGAGGCTTCCAATGAGATCTTGATCCCCTCTTTCCGGCAGGATCTGGAGTGCGGCGCCGATCTGGCGGAGGAGGCGGCAAGATTTTTCGGCTATGACAAAATCCCCGCCACACTGCCAAGCGGCGAGGCTGCCGCAGGGACCTTGACTTTTAAGCTGCGCGTGGAGGAAGCGGCGAGGGATGCCGCGGAATTTTGCGGATTCTCCCAGGGAATGACCTACTCCTTCGAGAGCCCGAAAGTCTTTGACAAGCTGCTGCTTCCCGCCGATTCCCCCCTCCGCAGGGCGGTGGTGATCAGCAATCCCTTGGGGGAGGATTTTTCCATTATGAGGACCATCTCCTTAAACGGCATGCTTAACTCCCTGGCTGTGAACTTTAACCGCAGGAATAAAGATGTGCGCCTTTATGAGCTGGGAAACATCTACCTTCCAAAGCAGGTGCCGCTGACGGAACTGCCGGAAGAGCGGATGCAGTTTACCCTCGGCATGTACGGATCAGGTGATTTCTACACGATGAAAGGCGTGGTGGAAGAATTTCTATGCAAAGTGGGCATGAGGCGGAAGCCGGAGTACGATCCGGCGGCGGGAAAGCCGTTTCTGCACCCGGGACGCCAGGCGAATGTGATCTATGACGGGACCGTGATAGGCTATCTGGGAGAGGTGCATCCCGTAACGGCTGCCGGCTATTCCCTCAAGGAGCGGGTTTACATTGCCGTTATCGACATGCCGGAGATCGTCGGGCGGGCATCCTTTGATCACAAATACGAGGGCATTGCCAGATTCCCGGCGGCCGCCCGCGATATTTCCATGACGGTGCCAAAGAGCGTGTTAGCGGGCGACATTGAAAAAATATTCGACAATCATGGCGGAAAGCTGTTGGAAAGCTATCAATTGTTCGATATCTATGAGGGGACCCAGATCAAGCCGGGGTATAAATCTGTGGCGTATTCCCTGGTCTTCCGCGCAAAGGACAGGAATTTAGAGGAAGCCGATATTACCGGAGCTATGGATAAGATCATAAAGGCCTTGGAGGAAATGGGGGCAGAACTCAGAAAATAATGGATGTAAGAGATTTTTATTATGATTTGCCGAAAGAACTGATTGCACAGGATCCCTTGGAGGACCGCTCAGGATCCAGGCTGATGGTGCTAGATAAGCACACGGGAGAGGTGGAGCATAAAGCGTTCCGTGACATCCTCGCTTATCTGGCGCCGGGAGACTGCCTTGTGCTTAACAACACGAAGGTCATCCCTGCCAGGCTTTTGGGAAGCAAAGAGGGGACAGGAGCCAGAATAGAACTTCTGCTGCTAAAGAGGCTGGAAAATGATATCTGGGAAACGCTTGTGAAACCCGGGAAAAAATGCAGGCCCGGCACAAAAATCGCGTTTGGCGAGGGGCTTTTAAGGGGAGAGATCTTAGAGGTCGCAGAAGAGGGGAACCGGCTGATACGATTTTCCTATGAGGGGATTTTCGAGGAGATCCTAGACCGGCTGGGGCAGATGCCCCTCCCGCCTTATATCACCCATCCGCTTGAGGATAAAAACCGCTATCAGACGGTCTATGCAAAATACGACGGCTCTGCGGCGGCTCCTACGGCAGGGCTCCACTTTACGAAAGAGCTGCTGGGGCAGGCGCGGGGCATGGGAGTGGAAATCGCCGAAGTCACCCTCCATGTGGGCCTTGGCACGTTTCGCCCGGTAAAGGAGGCAGACGTCTTAAAACACCATATGCACTCGGAATTTTATGAGATCAAGCAGTCTGAGGCGGATAAGATCAACCGTGCGAAACGGGAAGGACGGCGCGTCGTCGCCGTCGGCACTACAAGCACAAGGACGCTGGAATCCGCCGCGGATGAAAAAGGCTTTCTGACAGGCGCAAGCGGCTGGACGGATATTTTTATCTATCCGGGCTATCCGTTTAAAGTGATCGATTCATTGATCACCAATTTCCATCTGCCGGAGTCCACGCTCGTGATGCTGGTGTCTGCCCTTGCGGGAAGGGAGCGGCTGCTTCACGCTTATGAGATTGCGGTCAAAGAGAACTATCGTTTTTTTAGTTTTGGGGATGCGATGCTTATCACTGAAAAAGACCATGGTTGAAGCTACGATCAAAGGAGGATGAAAACATGATAGAAAAACGGCAATATAAGAGACTGGGATTAGATGTTTCCATTCAGTTAGCGCGTTTAGATGACGACAGGGACAGCGCATTGAAATTTGTCCATGTGGATGTGACAGACGTGTCCAAAAGCGGCATTGGCTTCCGTTCCTTAAAGCGGCTAGAGGTGGGGAGCTACTATGACACGAAAATCGAGATCTGGACGAAAGAAGTGGTAGATGCTGTGGTTGAGCTTATCCGGGAGGAGGAGATGCCGGACGGAAGCTATAAATATGGAGCGATATTCATCGGCCTGTCAAATGCGGACGCGTTAAAAATAGAGATTTATCAGATTTTCAATGATAAATGAAAGGGGGTGGGACCCGCGCTTTTGGGGAACACGTCTTTTCGATCCATGCTTTCGGGCGGAGGAGATGCTCCGGCAATCCCTCTGCCCCCGCAATGCTCTAGGAGACAGGAGGAAGCGCCTGCTGCTAACGCTCGTAGATGGTGTAACGGCGCTCCCGCAGCAGGGCTATGGCAGCTTTCCGAGAGTCTTCATCATACATCTCAAGCCGGAGGACTCCATGTTCAAATTCCCGGTTATGAATGATCCCGATGTTCTTAATGCTTAAGCCATGTTCTGCTAAAACAGTGGAGACGGAAGCGATCCCGCCCGCTTCATCCAGAAGGTCCAGGTAGAGCTCATAGACATTTTTCAGGACGCCCTTTTGCGTGATGGAGATAGAATCACGGTAATCCCTGGCAGAGGCAAAGCTTTCCAGCAGCGCCTGTCCATCCTTCTTTTCAATATGCTTCCTCGTCTCCAGCAGCGTTTCGATATAGGCGTCCAGCAGCTTTAAAATCGGCTCACGGTTAGAAAGGCAGATGTTTTCCCAGATGACAGGGGAAGATGAGGCGATCCGCGTGATGTCCTTAAAGCCGCCTGCGGCTATGGTTTTCATGGTTTCCCCCTCATCGTCGGATTCCCGGATGAGATTCACGAGACTGAACGCGATGATGTGGGGCAGATGGCTGATAGCGGCCGTGGCATAGTCATGAAGCCCATAATCCAGCACCAGAGGGATCGCGCTCAGGGATTCCACTAGCGCGGTAAAGTCCGCTAAGTCTTCCGGCGAGGTTTCCGCGGTGGGCGTAAGGATATAGTAAGCGTTTTCCAGCAGGGCAGCCGAGGCGCTAGAAAGCCCTGTCTTTTCAGAACCCGCCATGGGATGGCCGCCGATGAAATTTTTTTCGAGGCCAAGCGCGCTCACCTCCCGGTGGATTTCCGATTTGACGCTCCCCACATCCGTGAGGATGCAGCGCGGGGAGATCACATCCTTTAATTGCCTGAGGTATTCTATGTTTTTCTGGACGGGCGCGCATAAAAAAACGTAACCGCAGTCTGCGAAATCCGCCATTCCGCAAAAAGAGCGGTTTGAGATCAGCCCCTCGCAAAAGGCTGTCTGTATGGTTTCGATATGGCTGGCAGTGGCAATGATTTCAAGCTCTGGATGAAGCGATTTCAGTTTTTTTGCAATCGATCCTCCGATCAATCCCAATCCGATAAAGCCGATTTTATCTAGTCTGGTCTGCGACATCTGTTATCCTCTCATTCTGCCGCCGTCGGGCGGCCTCTCCGTCAAAGGGGCGTTTGCGCGTCGGCACAAATCCCAGATTGAAAATTAAAATTTCCATACCACATTATCATAGAGATTTTATGGCAAAAAGTCAACACGCGGAACACGATTCGCGTCCTTCCGGCCATGCCTGAGCATCCGGCGGGAATGGAGCGCGGAAAATGTGTACAGATTGTGAAGCTTGTGTAAATACTTTATGAGAACCGCTATAAAACATTAAAAAAGCATACATAATATAAAAACGGAATGGTGAGAAACCGGCTGCAATAATTTTAGTGAAAACAAATAAATAAGTTGTAAAAAACATTAAAATTTAGTACAATATAACCATACAGCAATGCGGAATGAAAGAAACAGTCATTTTGCGGCAGGAGCGGCACGGTATGGTTCGATGGCTTTTGTGAGAAACAGAGATGAGCGCGGTTCATCGGGCGGTACGCTGCGTCTTTTGAAATGTCCTGTTGTTGTAAAGAACGAAAAATGGAGGATTTGCTATGAAGGTTTACACAACTGACAAGATTCGCAATGTGGTTTTACTCGGCCATGGAGGGTGCGGCAAGACAAGTCTCGTGGAAGCGATGGCTTATCTTGCGGGAATGACAACGCGCATGGGAAAGGTTGCAGACGGCAATACCATAAGTGATTATGACAAAGAGGAAACAAAGCGCCTGTTTTCGATCAGCACTTCTGTGATCCCGATCATCTGGGAAGATACCAAGATCAATGTCCTGGATACGCCCGGCTATTTCGATTTTGTGGGCGAGGTGGAAGAGGCCGCCAGCGCGGCAGATGCGGCGATCATCGTCGTTTCCGGGAAATCAGGCATCGAAGTGGGTACCAGGAAGGCATGGGAGCTCTGTGAAAAATACCATCTGCCCCGCATGGTGTTCGTGACAGAGATGGATATCGATGAGGCGAGCTACCGGCAGGTGGTGGAAGATCTGCAGGAGCTTTATGGAAAGAGGATTGCTCCGTTCCATCTCCCCATCCGGGAAAACGGGCAGTTTGTCGGCTATGTCAATGTCCTGCAGCAGCGGGCGAAGCGCTGGAAGGAAAACGGCGAAGTGGAGCGGGCGGAGGTTCCCGACTATTCAAAAGAAAATCTGAACATCTGCAGGGAAGTGCTGATGGAGGCAGTGGCAGAGACCAGCGAGGAATTTATGGACCGCTATTTTAACGGCGAAGAATTTTCCGAGGCTGAGATCCGCCAGGCGCTGCGCGTCAACGTCGCTGAGGGGAGCATTGTGCCTGTCCTGATGGGTTCCAATCTTCTGGCGCGCGGAATGTATACGCTGATGGTGGATATCGTGAAATACCTGCCGGGACCGGACAAACGTTCCTGCACGGGCATCAATGCCAAATCAAATGAAGTATACCAGGCAGATTATGATTTTTCAAAACCAAAATCCGCCTATGTTTTTAAGACGATCGCGGATCCCTTTATCGGAAAATATTCGCTGATCAAAGTAAACTCCGGCGTCATCAAGACCGATGATGTTTTGTTTAACCATCATAAAGGCGTGGAAGAGAAAGCGGGCAAATTGTATGTGCTGCGGGGCAATAAGCCGGAAGAGGTAAAAGAGCTCCACGCGGGAGACATAGGCGCTCTCGCCAAACTCTCAAAGACAGACACCACCGATTCCCTCTCCACCAAAGCAAACCCGATCTTGTATATCCGGGCGGCGATCTCAACGCCTTACACTTACAAGAGGTACAAGACCGTCAACAAGGGAGATGAGGATAAGGTCTCCACAGCGCTCCAGAAACTGATGCAGGAAGATCTGACATTAAAGGCGGTCAATGACAGCGAAAACGGCCAGACCCTGCTATACGGCATGGGCGACCAGCACTTAGATATCGTGGCGAGCAAGCTCCTCAATCGCTATAAGGTAGCGATCGAATTGAAAAAACCGAAGATCGCTTTCCGCGAGACCATACGGAAAAAATCCGATGTGGAGTACAAATACAAAAAGCAGTCCGGCGGGCACGGCCAGTACGGCCACGTTAAGATGACCTTTGAGCCTTCCGGGGACTTAGGGCAGCCTTATGTATTCGAGCAGACGGTAGTAGGAGGCGCGGTGCCGAAAAACTACTTCCCGGCAGTGGAAAAAGGCATCCAGGAAGGCGTGTTAAAAGGTCCTATGGCGGCATATCCGGTGGTGGGCATCAAGGCCGTTTTGTATGACGGATCCTACCATCCCGTAGATTCTTCCGAGATGGCGTTTAAGGTAGCGGCTCTTGGCGCGTTCAAAAAGGGCATCATGGAGGCATCCCCCGTTCTGCTCGAGCCGATCGCATCTCTGAAAGTGCTGATTCCGGACAAATATACCGGCGATGTCATGGGAGACTTAAACAAGCGCCGCGGGCGCGTCCTCGGCATGAATCCCGCGGAGGGCGGATATCAGGAGATTGTGGCTGACATCCCTTATATGGAACTGTATGGTTATAACACCGACCTGCGCTCCATGACGGGGGGAAGCGGCACCTATTCCTACGAATTCGCAAGATATGAGCAGGCGCCCTCCGACATTCAGGAGAAAGAGATAGCGGCAAGGGCAAACAAGCTTGAAAACATAGAGGAATAGGCAAGGGCAGGCTTGAAAACATAAAAGGACCGGCAAGGGTTACTTAAGGAGTTTTAAGGGAAGCAGGGGGAGACATGCGGCTTGGCAGGGAACTGGTAGCAATTTTATATATCGTGATATTTCTTGTGGGCGATCCGCAGATACTCCGTGCCTGCAGCCTGGAAAAAGCAAGGGACGCCGCGATGCGGGGCGGCGGTCCGCGCATGGAGTTTTTTGCGGGATCTGATGCTTCCCAGATCCGTCTGAGCTATGAGTTAAACGGCGGCATCAACCATAACGCGAACAAGACCGCTCTCGCCCTGGAAGAGCTGCCGATGCGGCTGGAAGTGCCTGTGCGCGACGGCTACAATTTTGCCGGCTGGTACTCCGACTGCAGTTATACGGAAAAGATCACAAGCCTCGAGCAGGGCGGGGAAGGCAGCATGGTCCTTTTTGCCAAATGGACGAAGGCGGTCAACAGCCGTTCGAGCGTGGAGCGGTATTCCTACCGGGCGGATCGGACCGCCGGGAAAAAACAAAAAGAGTTAAAGGAATGCTCCTATCGCTTCTTAGAGGAGGTGTCCATACCCGGAATGCCCTCCACCAGGGAGAAAGACTGCCTGGAAAACATCATCAGCAGCTCCGGCCAGTGCCTGCAGGGCATCTGCTTTACGCCGGAATTGCTGCTGATCTCCGCCTATGCCGAAAGCAAGCAGGAGGCAGGCTCCCTGATGGCATTTGACAGGGAGAGCGGAGCCTATCTGGCAACGCTTGCCATGAAAAAAGAAAGCCATCTTGGCGGGATCGCCTTTGACGGGGAAAATGTGTGGGTCTGCCATTCCAATTCCAAGACGCTGGAGCGGATCCCCTACGAATACGTCTTGAAAATCGCGCGGGACGCGCCGGGGTACTGCGTGGATGCATCTGCGCTCTCCGATGAGTATAAGCTGGAAAACATTCCCTCCTGCATTACCTTTTACGGGGGAAGGATCTGGGTGGCGACCCATACGAAATATTTTGAATCCATGATGTTTTCCTACCGCTATGACGGGGAGGAGGATTGTCTGGAGGCGCTGAGCGCCTATCGGATCCCCAGCAAAGTGCAGGGGGTGGATTTCGGCGGGGACGGGGCAGTCTATCTGAGCACTTCCTACGGAAGGAAGAACTCTTCGTACCTCAAGGCGTACCGTTCCCTGCTGGCATTGGACAGCAGGCCTGAAAATCCCGCCGTGAAGGTGGAAATGCCTCCCTGCTCGGAGGAAGTGGCGGTGCTGGAAGATGATATTTACATTCTCTTTGAGTCGGCAAGTGAAAAATATTTTGAGGGCACCGACGGGATCGGAACGTCATCGGCGCCCATTGACAAGGTGTTAGAGGTGAGCATGGACTCTATCTGGCGGCAGGAGATGGCTGAACAGGCAGGGGACAGTGACTGACAGGCGGCCTCCTAACGGCGCCGCCTGCTCTGCATCAATTTTATCATTTTGTCCGCCTTAGCGGCGTCCTCCTGCGACATGTTCTGTTTCAAAATGCTAAACAGCAGCTCTGTCTCAGGATCTGAGAAGGTGATATTGCTCTCTTTCGCGGAATGCATGGTCCCGAGCAAAAAAGGCATCATCTCCTTGATATCGGTAGGTTTCTTCGCGGAAGCAAAGTTCATCAGAAACTGCAGCTTCTCCGGCGGCATATCTTTCAGCAGAGGGTTATGATTCAAAAAATCGAAATCCATAAACAGTCCTTTCTCAAGAAAAAATGGTTTCATAAGTTTCCATCATGGAAAGCAGGTTTGTCAGCATATCAATGGTTTCCAGTTCCCTTTGGGAGCAGAATCTGCGGATCTCATTCAGCAGAAGGATCGTCTGATTCTCTTCTTCGTCCACGGAACACATGGACAGCACCTTATCCTCCTGGGAAAACAGCTGAAGCGTATTCTGCAGTTCCATATATTTTATCAATATGGCAAATTGCTTTTTTTGCCCCCCTTTCATGTAAGGAATGACAGTTTTTAGCATTTGCAGCTCCCTAGTCTGCGTCATAGCATCAAAGGGCGTGAAATTGTTTTCTTCCATGCGGCAGGCCTTTTTCTTTCAGTCTATGAGTGGAAAAGGTTCTTTATGACATACCGGACATAGAATAGTAGCGGGGAAGAAAGTCCGAAAGGACAGAAAGGGTGGAAAGGATATGCTGGTAATAGAGGACAACAGCGTGTATGAGATAGATGAAGAATGCGTCAAAAGAAAAAAAGTGCCAGAAGAGTGCCAGGTGTACCAGAAGCTGCTGAAAGAACGTGGGAGAGAAGAGGCGGCAGGACGGGAGCAGGGAAAAAGGATGCCGCGCTCGCCGGAGGGGCGCCGCTTTGCCTTTTTTGTGGAAGAAACAGAGTAAAAAGCTGCGGCTGCCCGCTATGACGCAGGGCAGCCGCAGCTTTTTCAGGTACTCTTTTTAAAACCGGTTCCTTAGAAGCCGCATCCGCAGCCGTTATTGTTGTTAAAGAGACCGCCGTTTCCGCCGCAGCAGGACAGCAGCAGGATGAGCCAAAGACAGTCATTTCCGCCGCAGCCGTTATTGTTGTTGTTTAAGAAACTGCCATTTCCGCCGCAGCAGGATAACAGGAGAATGAGCCAAAGGATGGAACTGCATCCTCCGTCATTGCAAGAACATCCATTACCACAGTTTGTTGCAGCTAAATCACTCATGTTGATACCTCCAAAATGTTTTTACACTGTATCATATGTACCCGCAAGGCATATGTGACATTATTTTGAAAAAAGGGCAACAGGATATATCCGCCTCCGTCTATTCTTTTTATGGTGAAAACGAATATTTTTCGATTTCAAATGGTCAAAAGAACACCTATCAATTACGGCTGAACATGAAAGAAATTACAGAATAACTTCCAGTTTCACAAGGCGTAAAAACTCCCGGTCGTCGGAATCCAATCCGACAGCAGGGAGTTTCTTTATATCTTGAATGATGCCCTGATTTCCTTCCCACCCTTCATGGTGAAGCGGAGTTCCTGCACATGTTCCCTTTTGTAAAAATTGATTTCCGTGTACTACGATAGAAAAAGATTGTGGTACGGGCAAGATTTTGATATGATGATAAAAG
>CAZAMD010000057.1:0-12111 GCA_964486485.1 uncultured Roseburia sp.
GTCACTGGCGCACCGCTCCTACCAGCTCTTTGACGTCGTTCACCTGATATTGTTCCATATAGGCGGCAATCCCCTCCACGATCTCTTCTGTCGCCTTGGGATTTACAAAATTGGCCGTGCCCACGGAAACGGCGGAAGCTCCCGCCAGGATCATCTCAATGGCGTCTTCCGCGTTCAGGATCCCGCCCATTCCGATGATGGGAATCTTCACTGCCTGAGCGGCCTGATAAACCATGCGGACTGCTATCGGATGCACTGCCGGACCGGACAGCCCTCCGGTCTTATTGGCCAGCACAAAGCATCGGCGGTCAATATCAATCTTCATTCCGGTCAAGGTGTTGATCAAAGAAAGGGCGTCCGCTCCTCCCGCCTCCGCCGCCCTCGCCATCTCCGCGATATCGGTCACATTGGGAGAGAGCTTCATGATCACCGGCTGCGCCGCATGTCTCCTGATCTCTCCTGTGATCTCCTCCACCATCTTCGGATCCTGCCCGAAAGCGATGCCTCCCTCTCTGACATTGGGGCAGGAAATATTGATCTCCAGCATATCCACCGGCTGATCGGAGAGGCGTTCTGCCACTTCCACATACTCTTCTGTGGTATGGCCGCAGACATTGACGATGATTTTGGTATCAAACTGTTTTAAAAAAGGAATATCCCGCTTTAAGAAGAGATCAATGCCGGGATTTTGCAGACCGATGGCATTTAACATGCCTCCGTAAACCTCCGCCACTCTTGGGGTGGGATTGCCCTCCCAGGGCACGTTCGCGACTCCCTTTGTCACCACTGCCCCAAGCTTATTCAAATCTACGAATTGCGCGTACTCTTCTCCCGAACCAAAGGTTCCCGATGCAGTCATCACCGGATTCTTCAAAGTCACTCCGCACAGATCCACCTGCATATTCATTCGAACCGCACCTCCTCCGCAGGAAATACCGGACCTTCTTTACATACCCGCTTATTATTTACATTGGTGTGGGGATCCTTCTCACGGGACTTGCAGACACAGGCAAGACAGGCGCCGATCCCGCAGGCCATACGCTCCTCCATGGAAATCCAGCATTCTATCCCATGCTCCGCGGCATATGCCCTCAAGGCTTTTAGCATCGGCACGGGGCCGCAGGCATACATCACGTCAGCGGTGAGCCCATGCTCCCGAATGGCGTCTAAAACATTGCCTTTTGTTCCGGCGCTGCCATCCTCGGTTGCCAGATAGACTTTTCCCAGCTTTTCAAACTCCTCTGTTAAAAACAGCTCGTCCCGGAAGCCAAGCACGATCCGCTTCTCACAGTCCAGCTCCTTCGCTAACTGCAGCATGGGCGGAATACCAATGCCCCCGCCGATCAGAAAAGCTTTTTTGTCCTTTTTCGGAAAACCGTTTCCCAAAGGCCCCACAACCTTTAACTGCATTCCGGCATCCATACCGCTGAACTCAGCGGTCCCTTTTCCCGCGACCCGGTACACTAAGCGGATCTCGCTTCTTTCCCGATCGATCTCACAGATGCTGATCGGCCTGGGAAGCAGCCTGCTCCCGTCCTTACTGTAAACGGACAGAAACTGTCCCGCCCGCGCACAGGATGCGATCTCTCCCACCGAAAGCCGCATACTGTAAATGCCGTCGGCAAGCCTCTCCTGCTCTATGATCTCCGCCGCTTTTTCAAGCCTTATCCGCATATGTATCCTCCTGATATACGATATGTCCGCCCGCGATCGTGGCTCGCACTTTTCCAGTCACTTCCCTTCCGTCAAACGGCGTATTTTTCCCTTTGCCGGCAAATTTATTTTTATCGATTTTGTATGCAGCGGCCGGGTCAAAGACCACAATATCCGCCGCCTTGCCCAGCTGGATATCCCCCTTGTCAATTCCCAGGATCTTCGCCGGATTGTAACTCATTTTCTCCGCCATCTGCATGGGGGTGAGATAACCGCCTAATACCAGCTCTGTGTAAGTAAGGGCCGCCGCCGTCTCTAATCCCACAATGCCGAAGGGAGCTTTTTTCATCGAAGTGTTCTTTTCAGAAAAGGTATGCGGCGCGTGGTCTGTGGCTATGACGTCAATGACGCCCTCCTTTAGCCCTTCTCTTAACGCATCCACGTCCGCCTGCGTCCGAAGCGGGGGATTCATCTTATAATTCGTGTCCGCATCCAGCTCGAACGGCGCGGGCTTCTCCGCGTCCAGAGACGGCTCCGCCTTCTTAATATCGCTGGAAGTCAGGGTGAAATGATGCGGGCAGACCTCCGCCGTCACTTTTGCTCCCAGGGACTTTGCGGCTTTCAGTATCACGACGGAATTTCGGGTGGAACAATGGCAAAGATGCAGCCTTGCTCCCGTATCGCAGCTTAAGATGACATCCCTTGCCGCAATCACGTCCTCCACGGAATTTGCAATGCCCTTTAACCCTAATTCCTTTGCCCGCTCATCCTCATTCATAACACCGCCATTGACCAGATTGCTGTCCTCGCAGTGCGCCAGCACCAAAAGATCCAGCTCTTTTGCCTTTTCCATGGCCTCGCGGTACAGCCGCGCATTCATCACGGTCTTGCCATCCTCGCTGATCGCGCGGATGCCGGCTTTTGCCATTCCCTCAATATCTGATAATTTTTCTCCCCGCTGTCCCTCCGTGACGGCTCCCGCCTGCATCACATTGACAATGCCTACCGCCTTTGCTTTATTTTGGACATAATTGACCACATCGGCGTTATCCACCACCGGTTTCGTATTCGGCATGGCAAGGATCGTAGTGTAGCCGCCATGAGCCGCGGCGCGGCTGCCTGTCTCGATATCTTCTTTTTCCTCATATCCGGGATCTCTTAAATGCACATGCATATCGATAAACCCCGGCATGACAAAGCAGCCCTTTGCATCTATCTCCTGATCCGCTCTCACATTTATATTTTTTTCCATTCTGGAAACCCTTCCGTTTTCCACGAATACATCGGCAATCTCATCCATCCCGGCCGCCGGATTGACGACCCGCCCGCCTTTTATCAATATTGTCATATCTTCCACTCCATTCCCCTGCATTCTCACTGTCCGCTCCGCGCGCGGCGTCCCTGCGCCCCGCAATCCCCCGCCTGTCAGCAAAAGAGGATGTTTCTTTCCGACATCCTCTTTTGCATCCGGCAAGGACTGCGGGCATCCTTATCTGACAGGGATCAGCCTCTCTTTTCCACCCATATAGGGGCGGAGCGCCAGCGGAACGTTCACACTGCCGTCCTCGTTTAAGTTGTTCTCCAAAAAGGCGATCAGCATTCTGGGCGGAGCCACAACGGTATTGTTCAAGGTATGGGCAAAATATTTTCCGCCGTCTTTTCCCTTCACACGGATCTTAAGCCGCCTCGCCTGGGCATCCCCTAAGTTGGAGCAGCTTCCCACCTCAAAATATTTTCTCTGTCTCGGAGACCATGCTTCCACATCACAGGATTTCACCTTCAAATCTGCCAAATCCCCGGAACAGCACTCTAAGGTCCGGACAGGGATATCGAGGCTGCGGAACAGATCCACCGTGTTCTGCCATAATTTCTCATAATATGCCATGGATTCCTCCGGCCTGCAGACTACTATCATCTCCTGTTTTTCAAACTGGTGGATGCGGTAGACCCCGCGCTCCTCGATGCCGTGGGCGCCTTTTTCCTTGCGGAAGCAGGGGGAATATGACGTCAGGGTATAGGGCAGCTTCTCCTCCTCGTTGATGGTATCGATGAATTTCCCGATCATCGAATGCTCAGAGGTCCCGATTAAATAAAGATCCTCTCCCTCAATCTTATACATCATAGCTTCCATCTCGTCAAAGCTCATCACGCCCGTCACCACATTGCTTCTTATCATAAAGGGCGGGACCACATAAGTAAACCCTCTGTCGATCATAAAATCCCTGGCATAGGAGATCACAGACGAATGCAGCCTCGCGATATCTCCCATCAGGTAATAGAAGCCGTTTCCCGCCACTTTTCCCGCCGCCTCGAGATCAATGCCGTGAAAACGCTCCATGATCTCTGTGTGGTACGGTATCTCAAACGCCGGCACTGCCGGCTCGCCGAACTTCTCTATCTCCACATTGAATCTGTCGTCTTCCCCGATGGGGACGGAGGGATCGATGATGTTTGGAATGGTCAGCATGATTTTGGTAATCTTATCCTGCAGCTCTTTTTCCTTTTCCTCTAACTCTGCCAGACGGGCCGCGCTGGCGTTCACCTGAGCCTTTGCCGCCTCCGCCTCCTCTTTCTTTCCCTGGCCCATCAGCTTTCCGATCTCCTTGGAAAGCTGGTTTCTTCCCGCGCGCAGGCCGTCCGCCTCCTGCTGGGTTTTTCTTGCCTCGGCATCCAGGGCGATCACCTCATCTACGAGCGGCAGTTTATGCTCCTGGAATTTATTTTTGATATTCTGTTTTACCGTTTCGGGATTTTCCCTTAAAAATCTTAAATCAATCATACTTCCTCTCATTCCGCCGCCGTCAGGCGGCTTCCCATAAAGGGGAGTGTCTTTTCTATTTTCCGCTATTATATACTTATTTTTCCATGAATGCAAGCAGCGGTGCGAAAGCCGCGGTCAGAAGCGCCCCTCTTTGATCCGGGCCTCCGCCTCTTTCTCCACAAAAAAGACCTCCGGCACCCGCGTTTTGCCGCGTTCCTCCCCGAAGGGCGCTGACTTCATGCAGACTACCGCCTTTAACACAGCGGCCAGCCGCGACCGCATCTGATTCTGCCAGTGGGGCGGGCATTCTCCCACGATACGCTCTATGGCGGCAGCGGCGTCTGACGCGGGCAGGGCGGCAAATACCAGGCGTCCTGTCTCCGCGGCAGTCATCGCCGCCGAAATCGTCTCCGCGTCTTCCATCTCCCCCACCAGGATCACATCCGCATCCTCCTTTAAGGCGCTCCGCAGCGCTTCCGCAAAACTTGTGGTATCTGCCCCCACTTCCCTTTGACTGATCATGCAGCAAGCCGCCTGATAGACATACTCGATCGGCTCTTCAATCGTAAGGATATGACGTTTTTCAGTGGCATTGATTTCCTGAATGCAGGCGGCTAACGCCGTGGATTTTCCGCTCCCCGCAGTACCGGTAATAAGGATCATCCCCTGAAGCAGCTTCAGCGTCTTGTGAAACTGAGCTGGAAATTGCAATTCCTCCAGAGTAGGAATCCGTTCACAGAGGAGACGGACGGCAATCGCGGTATGCTTCTGCTGACGGTAGATACTGACTCGGTTTCTCGTGCCCTCCTTCGTCTCATAGCAGGTAACGATATCGGTAAGCCGGCTGTCACTCTGGGATTTTAACTTGTCCTTTTGCAAAATCTCCAGCGAAATCTCCTCTAGCACGGTATCGTCCATCGTTCCGTAACCGCTTAATTTTATCAGCTCTCCATCGCAGCGCGCCACAGGCTCCATCCCATAGGTCAAATGGATATCCGAGCAGCCATGCTCCCTTCCGTATCCGATCAGTTCATCCATTCTTCCCATGCTCTTCCTCCAATATCCATGTTTCCAATGTCTCTGCCCTCTGCTTCCAGGTGTGCCGGCGGCTGACTATCGCTTCTCCCTTTGCCGCCATTTCACAGAGCTGTTCCTGGTTTCTGAGCAGTCCCCTGACTTTATCGGGCAATTCCCCCAAACGCTCCAGGTCATAATAGCTGACGCCCTCGCCCTCTTTCAATTCCTCGCAGAGGTACCTGCTTTTGTCCGTCAGGCAGACCGCCCCGTTTAAGATGGAATTGAACACTCTGTCATGGGCTCCGTCCTTAAACCAGGGCATCACGTTGACCGACAGCTTCGCTCTCTTCAATTCTTTCAGGCAGGTCTGCGAATCGGCCTGGGGATGAACGCGGATGTTCTCTCTGCGGCTGCACGCGAGGTCTTCCCAGCCGCTCCCGATGACATCCACGGGGATGCCCGCCTCCGCTAAGACTCTCACCACCTCTCCCCGGTAGTGGCCCCTCACATACAGGTCGATGAAGATCATTTTGTGGAGTATCAGGCGCAGGTCATCCGCCGATACCGCTCCAAGCTCCCTCTCACAGTGTTTTTTTGCCACAGCCTCCACGGTCTGTCCTGGCCCTGCGAGCAATTCCTCAATGATCCCGCGGTAAAATGCCGCATACTCTTCATTGATCCCGTTGATGTAAGGCTCGCAAAAGGAGGGCGGCGTATAATTTCCTGTAAACAGCACCGCCGTCGTGCGCTCCCCCTCTTGTGCGCCTCCCCGGTACCGGCTTCCCGCAAGGGGCAGAAATCCAAGGCTTCGGTACTCGGGATAATACGCCTTAAAATAGGCTTCCTGCAGCCTGTCTATGCTGATATGGTAATATCTGCGGGGCAGATCCCTCAGACGGTCATGATAATAATAGGGGTGGTCCACAGCGATATTATAGCAGGGGATCTGATAAGCCTCCCAGAGATATCCCTCTCTTTCGTTATAGATTCCCGGCTCTTTCTCTAAGCCTTGGAAGTTAAACGTAATCATCACCGTCTCTCCCACTTTGATGAACTTCCTCAGCTGTTTTTCCTGCGCTCCCTCTCTCCGCAGATCGTAAAAAAATACCAGATATCCTTTTTTTTCAAATTCTTCCGCCATCTCTTTTGCGAAATATGTGAGCGTTTCCACTCCGCCGGAAAACATGATCATTCTTTTCATCTGAGCTTCTTCCTCATCCATTCCCGCCAGCGGCTATTCATGGCGCAGCGCGTCGATAGGGTTCAGATTCGCCGCCTTGTAAGAAGGAACTACGCCAAACACGATCCCGATGACCATGGAAAATGCCACCGAGCCCACTGCGGCCGGAACGCTGATCGCCACCGGCATGGTCGTGACATAGGAGATCACCTCCGCTAATATGATTCCTACGATCACGCCAAAAATACCGCCCAGACTCGTAAGCACTGCCGCCTCTGTCAAAAACTGTCCTAATATCCTGCCTTTTCGCGCGCCGATCGCTTTTTTCAGGCCGATCTCCTGGGTCCGCTCCGTCACGGACACCAGCATGATGTTCATAACGCCGATGCCGCCCACGATCAGGGAGATCCCCGCGATCCAGATCAGCATGGTGTTGGTGGAGCTGCTCAGCTCCTGTATCTGCTGCGCCTGCTCTAACAGATCTTTCGCTCTGTAGGAAATCGTCTCATCCTTAGGGGATAGGTAATTGTTTAAGATATCGGCGCAGGCTTTTCCCGCGGAAGTCATATTGTCGGTACTGTCCACCGCTATCACCACATTCTGCGGCTCGTCATACTGGTAGATGATCGGCCAGGTCGTGTCCGGCACATAGATAGAACCCGCGCTTTCCTGCGCGTAAGTATAATAATCGTCGATCGAATTGATCACCGGTTCAAAGACCTTTGCCTTCGTCACAATCCCTACGACCGTATATGGCTCTTTATGGATCTCGATCGTGTGTCCCACCGGATCCTCCCCCTGGAAGAGAGCCTCCGCCGATTCTGTATCTAAGATCGCCACTTTCCGGTATTTCGCAAAATCATCTTCTGTAAATCCCCGCCCCTCTTTCATGATATAGCTGCAGGTATCAAAATAATCAGCATCGATGCCTTTGACGTACCCTCCAGAGAAAGCGGTATTAAGATAATATACTCCGCCATAGTCCTGCCTGCTCAGATAGCAGGAAGCTTTCTCCACAGAAGCGATATCCCTGATCTCCTGCAGGACAGAATCAGCCACAAGGGGGACGCCCGCAGGAATCCCGTTGTACTCCATCTCATACTCCCATTCCCCCTGGAACAGCGACACTTCTACCGTATTATCGCCAGAGCCTATGAGGTTTTCCTTGATCTGCTCATTCGTCCCCTTAATGGTGGAGATGATGGCGATGATCGCGGCAATGCCGATGATGATTCCAAGCATGGTCAGAAAGGAACGCATCTTGTGGGACCAGATTCCCTGAAAAGATAATCTTATATTCTCAAACATGGTGTTCCTCCCTAATAGTAAATCTTTGTTTCCCCTTCGGAAACCTGCGTGCCCTCCACCGCTGTTTTCCCGTAAGGAAACGCGATCAGATCCGTCTCTTGCAGTCCGCTTTTGATCTGGACGGCAGAACCGTAAACCGTTTTTCCCGTAACGACATACTGCTTTTTCAGGCGCTTGTTCTCATCCGCGATCATCACATAGGATTTTCCATTCTCCTCGCGCACATAGGCCTTTTCAATGTAGAGGCCGCCGCCCTCATTGGAGCCTGTCTGTATGGAAAGATCCACATACTCCCCGTTTTTTAACGCTGAGCTGTCCTCAATGTACGCCGTATAGCGGTAATAGGAGACATTGGGATTCCCGTCTCCCCAGGAATTTCCAGACACCGGATAATCATATATTTCCGTGATCGTCGCCTGGAACGTATTTCCCGTTTCCCAGGAGTTGGCAGTGACAACCATGCCCGGCTTGATCTCATCGAGCAAAAGCTCGCTGATCGTGCCGCTGACATAGAGTCCCTCCTGGCCCGACACCACCATGAATGCGCCGCCGCTGTCAGTGTCCCCCTCTTCCGTGCCGCTGTCGAGGTCGCCGACGGATTTTACAATCCCATCGATTTTTGCATACACCACGCCGTCAGACGCCGTATTCTGCAGGGATTCCAGCTGAAGCTCCTCGCTCCTGCGCTGGATGTCCAGTTTTTTCAGTTCCTGCTCTTTTTCTTCAATGGCTTCCGCCAGTTCTTCCTTGGAATATCCCTCCGGCTCTTCCCATTCCTGCTCATCTACAATGCTGTCAAGAAAATCGTCGAAGCTGTTCTCCTCTTCCACAACCTCTTCTCCGGTGAAGATATACCACATCCTGTAATCGTCATACGCCGCCGGGAAGCTGTTGCCGTCATAGGCTTTCGTGTTCGGGGAGACCTTGTCGTCGGGCACCGGAACTTTTTTCTTTGGGCTGCCGGATTCCTCCGTGAGCACTCCGGCTTCTATCTCCACGCCGCTCTCCCCCGCCTGTTCCGTGCTTTCCGCGCTCTCCGTGCTCTCCGTGCTTTCCTCCTCCGGCTCTGAGACTTCCTTCATCACCATCTTTCCCTTTGCGTTCTTTTTGCAGATGATGAAAACGACATGCTTGCCGTCATTTCCGCCCTCCGTGGGACGGATGGAGTTAAAGAAGCTTCCGTAGGCATACGCATCCTTATTGACATAATAGATGTACGGATTCTCCGCAGAGCCATCCGCCGTCTTGTAATTATAGGGGACAGAAGTTTCCGTTACATAATTATAGATCCTCTTGTCTTTCGCATCCAGCTCGGGAAGAGAAGTGACGCCGTCTTCCTCCTCCGTATCGGAGGGGCGGAACGGGGAAATATCGATCTCCGGCCTGGTCTTATCGACCGGCTGCGTCTGTTTCAGCACGGCAAGGGCATGATCCGCCTTGTCGATGCTATTCTGTATGGCGCTGATATCCAGCTTTTTGCGCTCAATCTCAATCTCGATCTCGGAGGTGTCATATTTCATGAGCGGATCCCCCACCTTTACCTCATCTCCCTGCTGCACATATACTTCCTCGATCTTTGATTCATTTTCCAAGTGGATTTCCTGGGAGGAATCGTTGGTGACCATCCCGTAGCTTGTCTGCTGATCGCCCCAGTAGCCCCAGTTGATGTTGGCAACAGGCTGCACCTCAGCCACAAGTTTTTTCTTCTGATACGCGTTATAGCCGTAAATCCCCCCGTAGACTGCTCCGCCGGCAATGGCGACGGCAAGGACAATGGCAATCACCTTTTTTATCTTCATGAGGCCGCCTCCTCTCCATCCCCCTCAAAGACCACGCCGTCAATGATGCGGATGACCCTCTTTGCATTTGCCGCTATTTTGGGATCGTGAGTGATCATGACCACGGTCACTCCCTCCTCATTTAATTTTTTGAAAAGCTCCATGATCTGGTCGCCGGATTTTGAATCCAACGCGCCGGTCGGCTCATCCGCCAGTAAGATCTTCGGATTGTTTACGATGGCCCTTGCGATGGCTACTCTCTGCTTTTGCCCGCCCGAAAGCTGCGTGGGCTTAAAGCTGACCCGGTCGCCAAGTCCCACTCTTTCCAAAGCGCTTTTCGCCCGCTCTTTCCGCTCTTTCTTTTTTACCCCCGCATAGCTCAAAGGCAGGGAGACGTTCTCGATCGCCGTTTCCCTTGGCAGCAGATGGAAGCTCTGGAACACAAACCCGATGCTCCTTAAGCGGAGATCCGACAGCTCCCGGTCTTTTAATTTCAGCACATCTTCCCCCGCCAGCTCATAGACGCCGCTGGTAGGCTTATCCAGGCAGCCGATGATATTCATCAGGGTCGTCTTCCCGGAACCGGAGGGTCCCATGATCGCCACATATTCCCCCTCATCCACCGTGAGGGAGACATCCTTTAGCACCGGAACCACCAGCTTATCCTGCTGGTAATCCTTGAATACATTCTGTATGTTCAGTATCATTCCAATCCCTCCGTATCCAGCAGAATCTCCGTGCCTTCCACTTCCACTCCCGGCAGCTGCCTATACATCTCCATCATATCCGCTTCTCCCCCCGTCTCCGTGTCAGAGAAGATCCCTCCGTCGATGCTCTCCACTCCTTCCGAGCTATCCATGCCATCCACGCTTTCCATTTCCCCCGGCATCTCTGTGTTCTCCTGCTGATAGAGCGGCGAAGAATAGTCCACCTCTTCCATGTTCGTCACCGCCATCACCCCTTCATACAGTCCGTCCATGGGCCATGTGATGTAGTCCTCCAGCGTGAGCCCGGAAAGGATCTCGTATTCTCCTAGCTTCTCGTCCAGTTCCCCCAGCTCCACATAGCGTTTCTCCAGGCGGTTTTTCTCGTTTGCCACCCACACATAAGGCTGCGTGTCCGCCTCCTGTGATTCCTGCGCCTCCTGTGACTCCTGTGTCTCCTGTATCTCCTGTGACTCCTGCCCGCCTTGCACGATATAACTGCTGTAGAGCCAGAGGCCTTCTTTTTCTTCCTCCTGCCCTTCGTCCATCTCTATATAGACATGCTGGCCCAGCAGCAGGCCGTCTGCCGTATCCAGATCCACATAAAAGGGATATTTCGTCGCAGATATGGTGTTGCCGTCAGAAGTGCCGTAATAGGCGTCCTCATTGTTATCGCTCTGGGTGCTTTCCGTATCCAGCTTCGCCAGCGTCCCGTTCCACGTCCTGCTCTGGTCTACCCTGGAGCGGATCACCACCGGCGTCCCCTCCGCCACCATCCAGACATTCTGCTCATCGATGGAGCCTTTGACGCGATACTGCCCCTCTTTTAAAATCGTCATAAAAGGAGCCGTGTTCCCGTTCTGATCCGTCCCATTCTCATTGATCTCTTTTACCACGCCGCCCTGTTTGCTGACCACTGTGGAGTCCTGGATCTGCTTCTGGTATTTTTCAATCTCCAGATTCTTGCTCTCCAGATCGTACTTGGTCTGTTCGATGGCATTCTGCTCGGACTGGATCTCCGCGGTGATATCAAATCGATCGTTCTCATCCTCTGTTTTGCTCAGCTGCTCATTCAAGCTGGCAATCCTCTTATTCGCGTTATCAATATCATTATTGATGCTTTCGATGTCCAGCTTTGTCTGTTTCACCTGCATTTCAAGGTCGCTGGTGTCATAAGACACCAATGCCTGCCCCTCCTCCACCAGGTCGCCCACCTGCACCAGAATCTCTTTGATGGTCCTGGAGGAGTCTACATTTACCTCGTAGCTGTCCTGAGACTCCACGACGCCGTTATAGCGGTTGGAGACTCCGGTATAAGTATTCATGATCTTGGAAACCTTTTCCACATACACTTTATCCTGCGACTGGGATTGACCCAAAAACGGAAGCCTCTGCGCGATCTCATCCCTGAAATAATATCCGGCGCCTCCCAATGCGGCTGCTACAGCCAGCACGCTAATCCATACAATGACTTTTTTGTTTTTCATATTTTTCTCCCATTCTGCCGCCGTCAGGCGGCCTTTCCATAGCTTGAAACTTTCAATTTTCAAGCTTTCTCCTCTTAAATTAAAAATGATAGGACAGACACCCTAGTGTCTATTCTATCATTTTTCATAGAAATATGACATACCCTATTCTTAAATTTTCATTAATTATTGTAACAGTTCCGCCATAAGCTGCCTTGTGGGCGGATCCTGCTTGCAGGAAAGA
>CAZAMD010000058.1:0-12081 GCA_964486485.1 uncultured Roseburia sp.
CGGCATGGGGAATCCCGGCGGCACGGGAGGAAGCGGCATGGGGAATCCCGGCGGCACGGGAGGAAGCGGCATGGGAGGAAACGGCATGGGGAATCCCGGCGGCATGGGAGGAAACAGTGCGGGAGGAGGCGTCGTGGAGCTGGAACAAAAGATGCGTCTTGCCTGGCTGAGCCATGCCTACTGGCTGCGAATGTATCTCATGAGCGTCTTAAACGACGCGCCGGACCAGCAGGAAGTGGAGGAACGTTTGTTAGAGACGGCTGACGAGATAGCGAACGTTTTTGCTGAATTTCTTCCGATGAACGCTACAAGGCAGCTCCGCAATCTTTTGACAGAGCATATTGAGATCGGCGGAGAGATCATCCATGCCCTGAAAGCGGGGAATATGGAAAACTATGACGGTTTGATCAAAGAGTGGTACGCGAATGCCAACCAGATGGCAACCCTGCTGGGCAGCCAGAATCCCTATTTTGACAGCAGGGAGACGAGGAATATGCTGCTAAAGCATCTGGATCTGGAACGGCAGGACATAGAACAGCAGGTCAATGGCGAATATGGGAAGAGCATAGACACTTTCCGCGAGATCATAGGCCACACGCTTCAGATGGCAGACTTTTTTGCCAGAGGACTCTTGGCGAGATAATGGAACTATCCATAAAATTTCAACAAAAAATGCCCCATATCGGAAAATTTCTTGAAAAATAATTTGACGGAACTGCCATTTGTGATAAGATATATTCGTTAGTCCTGTCGGATGCGGCGGATGATAGAAGGGAATCGGAGGTTCAGAAAAATGATCAAGGTTGTGAAATTCGGCGGCAGCTCCCTGGCAAACGCGGAACAGTTCGCCAAGGTGGGAAAAATAATCAATGCTGACAAGGAACGCAGATATGTGGTGCCGAGCGCCCCGGGGAAAAGAAATGCAAAGGACACGAAAGTGACGGATATGCTGTACGCCTGTTACGCATTGGCGGAGGCGGATGAGGATTTTCGCCTCGCATTGATGAAGATCAAAGACCGCTATGACTCGATTATGAACGGCCTGAATCTGAATCTCTCCCTGGAGGAAGAATTTAAGCAGATTACGGAAGCTTTTAAAGATAAAGCAGGCGAGGATTACGCGGCATCCCGGGGGGAGTATCTGAACGGCATCATCATGGCGCACTACCTGGGCTATGAGTTTGTGGATGCGGCGGAGGTTATCTTCTTTCATGAGGATGGCGTCCTAGATGATGAAAAAACCAACGAGGTGCTGAGTGAGAGGCTGCGCAGCATCGAGAGAGCTGTCATTCCGGGATTTTATGGAATGGGGGCGGATGGAAAAATACGCACGTTCTCGCGGGGCGGCTCAGATGTGACGGGCTCGATCGTGGCGAAAGCAGTGCAAGCGAGCTGTTACGAAAACTGGACGGATGTATCGGGATTCCTGGTAGCGGATCCGAGGATCATTCATGACCCGGCGGTGATCAAGACGATCACTTACCGCGAGCTGCGCGAGCTTTCGTACATGGGCGCGAGCGTGCTGCATGAGGATGCGGTTTTTCCGGTGCGAAAGGCCGGGATACCCATCAATATCAGGAACACGAACGCTCCGGAAGACGAAGGCACATGGATTGTGGAGAGTACCTGCCATCAGTCAAAATACACGATCACCGGAATCGCGGGAAAAAAGGGCTTTGTTTCAGTCAATATCGACAAAGCCATGATGAACGCGGAGGTCGGTTTCGGGAGAAAAGTGCTTTCCGCCTTTGAAGAACATGGGATATCCTTTGAGCATATGCCCTCTGGCATTGATACCATGACCGTTTTCGTGCATCAGCCGGAGTTTGAGGGAAAAGAGCAGTCCGTGATTTCCTCCATCCACAGGCTGGCACAGCCGGACAGCATTGAACTGGAGGGGGAACTGGCCCTGATTGCGGTGGTAGGCCGCGGAATGAAATCTACCCGCGGTACGGCGGGAAGGATTTTCTCCGCTCTGGCACATGCCAGCATCAATGTGAAAATGATCGATCAGGGTTCATCGGAGCTGAACATTATCATCGGCGTGGCCAACGCGGATTTTGAAAATGCGATCCGTGCCATTTACAATATTTTTGTGGAGACGCAGCTGTAATGCCAGAAAAAAGCGTAACGCCTGGCTGCCTTCGCGGCGTTTTCCCGCGGAACGGCTAAGGAAAAGTTTTCTATCACGGAAAAGGCAGCATCGGATATCTCAATCGATGCTGCCTTTTAAACTATTCCGTCCATGGGACTGTACCTCGTTTCTTTTGATTTGGAACTCCTGTTCCCTCTTTTAGACTTCTCCGCCCCCTCATCCAAACCTCGGACAGCTGTATTCTATGACAGTTGGAATTGTACCATATCTCAATGTTTATTCTGATACTAATTCAAAGCTCCTTCTTAGGATTGTCATATGCTTCTTTCCTGTCTGAATAAAAAAACGGATGCGTTTGCGTTTTTGGTGGACCGTACCTCTCTTTCTGCGATTTTTTGTGGAAAGCCATATCTGCGCTCCTCATGGACCGTACTTTCCTTTTTCTTCTTCTTTTTTCTTCTGTGCTTCTTTTCTTTTGATAATTTTATTATATCAGATAAAAATAAAAAGTCAAGCAAAAAAATAAAAAAATAATAAAAAAATAGATAGAAAACAAATAAAGATATATTTATAAATAAAAATTCTGAAAATTATGCGGATGCGCTTCCTGCCGCTTGGAACCGATGGGCGGAACAGCAGGCGGATTTTGCGGAGAGATTCTATCGTATGCCAAGGAATTGCAGCTTATATAACACCAGGAAACGCTCTTTTCATATAATAAAGGGAAGGGAGCATAATTTGCGGATGTGATTCGTTTGGCTACCTGTGCCGGAAACGTCACAGATACGCGCTTGTCCGCCAAGAGAAACTGCGGCTGCTTTTAAAGCTCTGGTTCTCTTGCGGTTTCTCGAACGCAAACGTTCTCGGAATGGAGGATTTTATGAACAGACAGACCATTCTGCTTATCAGTGATATGCGCCAGGTGTATCTGGCAGAGATATTGACGAAAAAAGGACACAATGTACGCTGCCTGGATATCAGAAACCACGAGACAGCCCTAGAGCAGCTGGAGAAGCTGAAAGGTTTTCTGACGGAGGCAGATATGCTGATACTTCCGATACCGGTTTCCAGAGTGCCGGAAACAGATAAATTAAACGATATTTTAAACAAAAATCTGGTAAAGGAAACCTTAGTCGCCGGGGGATGCTTCTCAAAAGAGCAGATTGATCTCCTGGAGGGAAGGGACATCCGCTATCTGGATTTTATGGAAGATGAAGTGGTTACAGAGGAAAATGCGGTGGCGACGGCAGAGGGGACCATTTTGGAACTGGTGAACAACAGTCCCTATAACATCGACGAAGCAAAGATTATCGTTACCGGATATGGCTTTTGCGGAAAGGCGATCGCGCAGCGCCTGAAAGCGCTGGGAGCCAGGGTCACGATCCTGGCGCGGCGCAGGGAGATCCGGAAAATAGCAAAGCAGGACGGCTTTTACGCAGCTGATTTCGCCTTTGGGCCGGAGGAAGCCATGGGGGCGGCAATGCTGGTGAATACGGTGCCCGCTCCGGTGGTGACCAGGACCATCATAAAAGAACTCCCAAGGGATGCTTACATTGTGGATATCGCATCGGGGGCAGGAGGAACAGACTTTGCCTGCGCCAAGGAATTTGGCATCCGCGCGGACCACGTCCTTGGGATTCCGGGAAAATACGCTCCGAAAGAAAGCGCCTACATCTTAGAGCGGTCCCTGGAACGGTTTGCCAAAAAGACGGCTGCGGAAAAATAAAATTTTAGGAAAGGCAAAAGGGAAGGCAGCATGGATTTTTCAAAATTTAATATCGGATTCGGAATTACCGGTTCTTTCTGCACCTTCGCAAAGGCGAGAAAAGAAGTAGAGCGCCTCTGCGAGCTGGGGGCAAATGTGATACCGATATTTTCTTTTCAGGCGCAGACCTGCGACACCCGGTTCGGCAGCGCCAGAGAATATGTGGAGGGGATCTGTGAGATTACGGGAAATGAAGGGATACGCACCATTTCGGCGGCAGAGCCTATCGGTCCTAATAATTTCCTTGATATCATGGTGATCGCCCCCTGTACCGGGAATACGGCGGCGAAGCTCTGCAATGGGATCACCGATACGCCGGTGCTTATGGCGACGAAGGCCCATATGCGCAACGGCAAGCCGCTGGTCATTGCGATTTCCACGAATGACGCCCTGGGAGCGAATTTTAAAAACATCGGAATGCTGATGAATATGAAACAGATCTATTTTGTTCCGTTTGGACAGGACAATCACAAGAGCAAGCCGAACTCTATGATTGCCCGGATGGAGATGCTTCCGGAAACGATAGAATACGCCATGGATGGAAAACAGATACAGCCCGTTCTCCAGACTCCGGTTTAAACACAGGCAAAAACAAAACCTGACAGGACTGCTTTTTAGAAGCGCTGTCAGGTTTTTCCGGTTCCGCCTGCTTTAGAGGGAGGCGGGTTTTTGGGATTTCCTGCCGGTTTTCAAGCCGTTCCATAAAACTGTTAATAAAAAATTCACAAAACATTTATACCGGATTAGGTTGTGATACCGGGAGAAAAGTGTTACAATGTCCATATTGCCCGGACAGCAGTCCGTGGAACAAGACAGGCACACTCAGGCATTTTATAAGGAAAAACAGGAATAGGAGTTCTTATGAGCGCGATAACAAAAATTTTCGGGACGCACAGCGAGAGGGAATTAAAGAGAATAAACCCTCTTGTCGATAAAGTAGAGTCCTACCGGGACACTTTTTTAAAGCTTTCCGATGAAGAACTGAGAAACAAGACAAAGGAATATAAAGAACGTTTTGAAAAAGGAGAGACTCTGGACGCCCTGCTGCCGGAGGCATATGCCACGGTCCGCGAGGCGGCGAGGCGTGTCCTTGGCATGGAACATTACAGGGTCCAGATCATCGGAGGCATTATCCTGCATCAGGGACGCATTGCCGAGATGAAGACGGGCGAGGGAAAGACGCTGGTCTCCACCCTGCCGGCATATCTGAATGCCCTGGAGGGGAAAAGCGTCTATATCGTAACAGTCAACGACTATCTGGCGAAGCGTGACGCGGAGTGGATGGGGCAGGTTCACGAGTTCCTGGGCTTAAAAGTAGGCGTGGTCTTAAATTCCATGAACAATGACGAGCGGCGCGACGCGTATCATTGTGACATTACTTATGTGACCAATAATGAGCTGGGCTTTGATTACTTGAGGGATAACATGGTCATCTACAAAGAGGAATTGGTGCAAAGAGGCCTGCACTATGCCATCATTGACGAGGTGGACTCGGTGCTGATCGACGAGGCAAGGACACCGCTTATCATTTCCGGACAGAGCGGGAAATCCACCCGCTTATATGAAGCCTGCGACATATTAGCGCGGCAGCTCAAGCGCGGCGAGGATATGCCCGAATATTCCAAGATTGATGCGATCATGGGCGTAGAGCAGGAGGAGACAGGGGATTTCATTGTCAACGAAAAGGACAAGGTGGTCACGCTGACCCAGGAGGGCGTGAAAAAGGTAGAGCAGTTTTTTAAGATCGAGAATCTCGCGGATGCGGAAAACTTAGAGATCCAGCACAACATCATTCTTGCTTTAAGGGCGCATAACCTGATGTTCCGGGATCAGGATTATGTGGTGAAAGATGATCAGGTCATGATCGTGGATGAATTTACGGGGCGCATTATGCCGGGACGCCGCTACTCCGACGGACTGCATCAGGCGATTGAAGCAAAAGAGCATGTAAAGGTAAAGAGGGAGAGCAAGACCCTTGCGACCATCACTTTCCAGAACTTTTTCAATAAATTCGAGAAAAAGGCGGGAATGACAGGTACGGCGCTGACAGAAGAGAAGGAGTTCCGTGACATATACGGCATGGACGTGATCGAGATCCCGACGAATCAGCCGGTGCGGCGCGAGGACAAAGAGGATGCCGTTTACAAGACGAAAAAAGAAAAATACCATGCAGTGGTGGAGGAAGTCAAAGAGGCGCATGCAAAAGGGCAGCCGGTATTGGTAGGTACGATCACCATTGATATCTCGGAAACCATCAGCGCCCTGTTAAAGAGAGAGGGGATACCGCACACCGTATTAAATGCGAAGTTCCATGAGATGGAGGCGGAGATCGTGGCGGGAGCCGGCGTCCACGGCGCGGTCACCATCGCCACGAACATGGCGGGGCGCGGTACGGATATCAAGCTGGACGAGGAGGCGAAAGCCGCCGGAGGGTTAAAGATCATCGGTACGGAACGCCATGAATCCAGGCGTATCGACAACCAGCTGCGCGGACGCTCCGGCCGTCAGGGAGATCCCGGCGAATCCCAGTTTTTCATCTCCTTAGAGGACGATCTGATGCGCCTGTTCGGGTCTGAGCGGCTGATGGATGTTTTCACGGCGCTCGGCGTTCCAGAGAATGAGCAGATTCAGCATAAGATGCTGACTTCCGCCATAGAGAAAGCCCAGAAGAAGATTGAGGGAAACAATTTTGGGATCAGAAAGAACCTGTTAGAATACGATCAGGTAATGAACGACCAGAGAGAGATCATCTATGCGGAGCGGATGCGCGTGTTAAATGGCGAAAATATGCGAGATGTCATCTTTAAAATCATTACCGACAGAGTGGAGAGCTGCGTGGATACCTGCATTTCCCCCGACATCTCCAAGGAAGAGTGGGACCTGAACGAATTGAATCAGCTGCTGACCTCCATCATTCCCCTGGAGCCTGTCACCATAGAGGATGTGGACAGCGTAAAAAACAACAAAGAACTGAAGCATTTGCTAAAAGAGAGAGCGGTGAAGCTGTATGAGGCAAAAGAGACAGAATTTCCTGAGATAGAGCAGTTCAGGGAGTTAGAGCGCGTCGTTCTGCTGAAGGTCATCGATCAGAAATGGATGGATCACATTGACGATATGGATCAGCTGAGGCAGGGGATCAATCTGCAGGCCTACGGACAGAGAGATCCGCTGGTAGAGTATAAGATGGCTGGGTTTGATATGTTTGATGAGATGATCGCTAATATCCAGGAGGACACCATCCGGATGCTGTACCATGTGAAGATTGAGCAGAAAGTAGAGCGGGAGCAGGTTGCGAAAGTAACCGGGACAAATAAGGACGAGAGCGCGAATGCGCCGAAGAAACGCGCCTCGGCAAAAATTTATCCCAATGATCCGTGTCCCTGCGGTTCCGGCAAAAAATACAAGCAGTGCTGCGGAAGGACCGTATAGGCAGAATTGCGGGAATGCGGCTGCTTGAATGGAAGAAGCGGCTGCTTGCGCAGGAGCATTCCCTGTGATATGATAAAAAAGATGAAGGATTCTTTCCTGCTGGGAAGATGAGGACAAAACAGAAATCGTTTGGAGGAGATACCATGTATTCAGTGAAAAAAGTTACAGATGAAATCATTTGGGTGGGCGGCAATGACAGGAGACTGGCTCTTTTTGAAAACATTTTTCCGACGCCAAGAGGGGTGTCCTATAACGCCTATGTGCTGCTGGATGAGAAGACAGTGCTTCTGGACACGGTGGATGCCGCTGTCAGCGGGCAGTTTTTTGAGAATTTAGAGCATGTGCTGGGCGAGAGGAACCTGGATTACCTTGTGGTAAATCACATGGAGCCGGATCATTGCGCCATGATCGGCGACATTATCCGCAGATATCCGGAGGTGCAAGTGGTGGGGAATGCCAAGACGTTCGGCATGATCAAACAGTTTTTTGGCGATGCCTTTGACGGGCGCGCTGTCACCGTAAAAGAAGGCGATACATTAGAAACCGGAAGCCATACCCTGCGTTTCATGATGGCGCCTATGGTACACTGGCCGGAGGTAATGGTGACCTATGATTCCAAGGACAAAGTACTGTTTTCGGCGGATGCTTTTGGAAGCTTTGGCGCGTTAAGCGGAAATGTGTTCGCGGATGAAGTTGATTTTGCCGGCGGCTGGCTGGACGACGCAAGACGTTATTATGCCAATATTGTGGGCAAATACGGTCCTTCCGTGCAAGCGCTGCTGAAAAAGGCGGCAGCTCTTGAGATCGCGGCGATCTGTCCGCTGCACGGACTCATCTGGAGAGAAAATCTGGACTACCTTCTTGAGAAATACCAGAAGTGGAGCATGTATGAGGCGGAGGAGAAAGCGGTCGTTATCATGTATGCTTCCATGTACGGCGACACCGCTTCTGCGGCAGATGCGCTTGCCGGCGCATTGGCGGAGCGCGGCTTGAAGAAACTTGCGGTGTATGATGTGTCCAATACCCATGTATCTCAGCTGATCAGTGAGATTTTCCGTGCCAGCCACCTGGTGTTCGCAGCTCCGACTTACAATGGAGGCATTTATCCGCTGATGGAGAATCTGCTCGCGGATATGAAAGCGCTTGC
Organism: uncultured Roseburia sp.; assembly: GCA_964486485.1. Classification (GTDB taxonomy): domain Bacteria; phylum Bacillota; class Clostridia; order Lachnospirales; family Lachnospiraceae; genus Roseburia. The sequence goes on from CAZAMD010000058.1 coordinate 8,437, forward strand.
GGTACAGAAGAAAACAGTGGCTCTGCTGGAGAATGGCACATGGGCGCCGGTATCTGCAAAACAGATGCGGGAAAAACTGGCAGAACTGAAAGAGGTAACAGTGCTTGACGCGCAGGTGACGATTAAATCAGCAATGCTCGCGCAGCAGAGGGAAGAATTGGAAGCATTGGCAGACGCCATTGTGGAAACGATGTAGATACGGCATTGTGAGCGGACCGCGGCAAACGGCGGAGACAGCGGAATCGGATAGATAGTTTGGGAGAAAACGGGACTGTCCCAAAGATTGTGTAAACCTCCATACAGATGTAAGATAGACTTACCGGTATGGAGGTTTGTTTATGGGACAAAGGGGATCAGATCCACCGCAAAAAGCGGCCCGATGACGGCCTCCCCTCCGATGGCAGCCTCCTGAAAATGCTGTCCTGGCCATGATAGGCATGACGAAAAAATGGAACGGGTCCCGGCGGGACTGGGGGCGGATTCCGCTTTAAAATACTTGAGTTTGAAAATAGGCAAATCAATTTAAATTTAAGAGGACAACGGCAGTCGCCTTCCCCGAAATGGGCACTTGACAGCCAGTGCAGTGTTTCGTATCTGTTTGCGGATTTAAGCGGAAAATAAGCGGAAAATGACAGAGAAAGCGGACGAAAACCTTGAATTACGGGGGATTAGACGTTTTTGGCATTCTCTTTCTCGCAGTACCATGATACGCTGTTTATCTGATTTATGGAAAAGTGATTTCCGCAGGAATGCCATATTTTTATGGAAAAATAACTCCCCCTGTGGTAATATAGGAAAGAATGGAAACAGAACGCAAAACTGTGAGCCGGAAGCCGCATGGGCGCATAGGAAAGAAAATTTCCGATCAGAGGACGCCTTGCGCAGAAATGCTGCAAAGAATGCCAGCGCTTTGATGTGAGAAACGGCAGATGCCGGAAGAATGGCAATCGGAGGATGTACATGAAGGAGGACGTATGGAAAGAGAGAGATTAAAATCAAGGCTTGGATTTATCCTGCTGAGCGCGGGATGCGCCATCGGGATCGGGAACGTGTGGAGATTCCCTTATGTGGTGGGAAATAATGGCGGCGGCATCTTCGTGCTGTTTTATGTGATTTTTTTGGCGATTATGGGGATACCGGTCATGTGCATGGAATTTGCGGTGGGGCGCGCAAGCCGCAAGAGCGCGGCGCAGTCGTTTCATAAACTGGAAAAGCCGGGGCAGAAATGGCATCTGCATGGCTATGTATCGATTTTCGGTAACTATATGCTGATGTTTTATTACACGACGGTGACCGGATGGATGCTGTATTATTTTGGCGCCAGCTTCATGGGGAAGTTTCAGGGACTGGATACGGCAGGGGTCAGTGATGTTTTCAGCAGCCTGCTGCAAAGCCCTGCACAGATGGCATTTTGTACGCTGCTGGTGGTAGTTCTGGGATTTGTCATCTGCGGCCTTGGCCTGCAGAATGGCGTGGAGCGGATCACAAAATGGATGATGATGGCACTGATTGTGATCATGGTGATATTGGCGGTCAACAGTATTTTGCAGCCCGGCGCGGTGGCGGGATTGAAATTTTATCTGGTGCCGAATCTGGAGCAGGTGAAAAGCGTAGGCCTGGGACAAGTCATTGTCCAGGCAATGAATCAATCGTTTTTCACCTTAAGTGTCGGGATCGGCTCAATGGCAATCTTTGGCAGCTACATAGGAAAGGAGAAGAGCCTCCTTGGAGAAAGCGTGACGATCGCCGCGCTGGATACGTTTGTGGCGATTACGGCCGGACTGATTATTTTTCCGGCGTGCTTTGCCCATGGCGTGAATCCTGACAGCGGCCCGAGCCTTATCTTCGTCACTCTGCCCAATGTCTTTAATGAGATGGCGGCAGGGAGCATCTGGGGCGCTTTATTCTTTCTTTTCATGAGTTTTTCCGCGTTCAGCACCGTACTGGCAGTGTTCCAGAATATTGTTGCCATGAGCCGGGAATTGTGGAAATGGAATAAGGCGCAGGCGATTGTGTGCAATATTCTGATTGTGGGACTGTGCAGCATTCCCTGCGTGCTGGGCTTTAATCTGTGGTCATCTTTTCAGCCGCTGGGCGCGGGAAGCACCGTGCTTGATCTGGAAGATTTTATTGTCAGCACCCTGCTGCTTCCGGGGGGAAGCTTTGTCTACCTGATGTTCTGCGTCAGCAAATGGGGCTGGGGCTGGGACAATTTCTATGAGGAAGTGAACGCCGGGAACGGGCTGCGTTTCCCGCGCGGGCTGCGCATTTATGTAAGCTATATCCTTCCGCTGATGATGCTCTTCCTGTTTTTCCATGGATTATATGCAACTTTTGTGAAATGAGGAATGAGCCGCTGGCGTCAGCGGCGATAAGAGCGGAAACCTTTTGCCGGGAGACAGGATATGGAAGAAATTAGAAACAGCCCCCTTTGAGGGCTGTTTCCGTCTAATCATCTACACCAAAGATTCTTTCCAGGTTATCCTCCGCATGATCAAGAGAATCCTCCAGGGATTCCAGTTCCCGCTCCGCATCCCGGTATTCGTCCCAGGAGAGCGTGCCGTCGCGATATTGCCGTTCCAGTTCATCTTCAAAAGCATCAATTTGGGTTTCTATCTGATTGCTTTCCTTTTTCAGGGATAAGAACTGGTCGAAAGCGTCACCGGTGCTGCTGAGAGAAGCCTGCTCCCCTTTTTGCACAAAGTCGTCCACCAGGCTTGTCAGTTCCCCTATGGTATCAGAGATTCCTGCGGAGAGGGACTCGGTGGACTCTGTCTGCGTATCAGGAGTCTCCTGCGGCAGGGGGGCTTGCTGCTGTTCGCTGTTCTGGACGTCCTGTGTCTGTGGGGCAGGGCTTTCTGTAGAAGCGTTCTCATTCGCGGCAGTCCCCTGCTGCAATTCGGATAACTGATTCTGCAAGTCATTGATCTGCTGTTTGAGTGCTTCTGTTTCTGCCCGCTCGGCATCAGACTGGCATCCGCTGAGTAAAAATGCCGTCATGATAAAAGTGAAAATGAAACCTATCTTTTTTTTCATAAAAATACCTCCTTTTTCTCAAAACCAGATACATAGCCACTTTGTAAAAACCCTTTATCACCTAAAGTATAAGCCATTTGAGAAAAACTCAAACGCTTTTTCGGTGAATTTCTGTATATTGTACCATAAAATCGGCAAAAACTCAAACTGAATTATCGGCGAGTCACAAAAAAGGTAACAGTTCAGCGCCGCCATTCGCAATCCCGCACTGCGTGCTTCAAAGCTTGCAAAAAGCAAGTTCCTTGCTTTGCAAGCGGATTGCTCATAAGATGGCGTCCCGCTCATAAGCATTCTTGCGTGCTCCTTCATGCAAGCATGATTCGCCCGCAAGTCTGCTTATGGCTGAACTGTTACCAAAAAAGAGCAGGCTAGAAGCACGATCATCCTGAAATTCGGGGTGACCCGCCGCCTTTCCTTGCCCGCTTTACAGTACCCGCCCTTGGCCGCAAAGAACGGGAGCAGGGAGATGCCGTCTGCATCGCCCTGCTCCCGTTACGGTTTCTTTCTGTTCTTTTTTCCTTGGTCTGTTCGCCCTTCTTTCCCTTTGTTCTTTTCTCCTTGGCGCGTTCGCCCTTATCTCTTTATCTGGATCTTCACGGAGGCTTTCTT
>CAZAMD010000059.1:0-9175 GCA_964486485.1 uncultured Roseburia sp.
ATAAAGAAAAGAAATTTTTTGCTAATTTAGGCTTGACTTTTCATAGCTGGTCTCCTAATTTTTCTCCAATCCTTTCAACAAACCTCTTAGAAAAAAGTAGTGGATAAGAAGAAACCATATAATCCGTTTTTTCAATATTTTTTAAATCGTACCCCTCTCCTGCGACAAACACTAAGTTTTTTCTTTTTATTGTATTTGCATCACCTTCATCTAATTGGAAAAAATGAAAAATTTCATCATCCTCATTTTTAATTCCTGCGATATCATCTGGATGAACAAGAGTTGAATCTATCCGGTACAATCTTAATGGCATCTCAATTCTCCTTCCTTTAACTTATGTTTTAATTTACTTTGTAGTTTTCTAACTTCTTCTTGTATTTGATTTTGATCCCAATTGTTTCTTTCTGCAAGTGTACTAAGCTTATTTATTTCTCCATAAACATATCTATTATAATTAGCATGTTCTATACTATATGCCAAATGGAGAGAACTGTTCGGATTTTCCAAATCAATGCCTTCCATCCTCATACTGCCCCGGAAGAAACAAGTTGTTTCCATTCCACAGGAATCTTATTACTTTTTGTTGCTTTCCCTCTGATACTCCTTTATTATGTATACTGGTTATCGACTTTTCAATTCTCCCGCCAAAAGTATCATATTGGAAGCTGACACAGCTCTTGTCCGGTCTGGAACCTTGAGCTTGCCGTCCAGCAGATTCGCAACTCCTTCGAGATTGAATTTGGAAGCAGCATTGAGGAGTTCCTCGATTCCATCTATCTGGCCGGAGCCGACATTGGCGGTACCAAGCTGGAAAACTATGCAAAGAGCATTGAGCGCAGCAACAAAATGCTCAATCTGTTAAACTCTGCAGCAGACATCATGCGCAGCAAACATAAGCACGGAGAACAATATTACCGGATTCTCTACTACAGCTATCTTTCCCCACAGCAGTTCCAGAACACGGATGAAATTATAGAAAAACTTGAGCCACACATTACAAATAATGGTAACGCACATAGCCAGCAACATACACAACCAACAATAAATTCTTGAATTATTGTACCTCTCTAATACCCGTAAATATCACAGATCTCATCCATATAAACGCCAGGCTCTTTATATATGATCAGCGGTTTTTCTACCGTAAGCCTGGACCTTCCGCCACGGAGCCCCTCTATCAGCACCAGATTGGGTTCTCTATCCACATAGGGATAGACAAGCCGCATCCGTTTCGGCTCGATTTTATGATCCACCATCCGGCTCATGATCTCCGCCAGCCGAAACGGGCGATGCACCATGTAAAATCTCCCGCCCGGACGGAGCAGTTTCGCGCTCTCCCTTAAAATATCCTCCAAGGTACAAAGAACCTCATGCCTTGCGATATTCTTTGCCTCAGAGGAAGAATTTAATCCGTGCGCTCCGATCATATAGGGGGGATTGGTAGTAATCACGTCAAAGGAAGATGCCCCGAACAGATGGGAAGCCTCTTTGACGTCTCCCGTCACGATGTTTATTTTATGCTCCAAGTGGTTATACAAAACGCTGCGGCGGGCCATGTCCGCGCTCTCCGGCTGGATTTCCAGTGCGGTAAAGTCCTCCCCTTTCGTTTTTGCCTCCATCAAAATGGGAATGATCCCTGTTCCGGTGCCAAGGTCTAACACCCGCTCGCCCGCTTTTGCTTTTGCGAAACCGGAGAGAAGGACTGCGTCCATTCCAAAACAGAAGCGCTCCGGGTCTTGTATGATGAAATATCCGTTGCGGTGCAATTCGTCTAAGCGCTCCTGCTCCCGCACGAGATCATTTTCCTTCATCAATTTTGGATTTTCCTCCCTTATCCTCTAACGCCGCCAGCTCCTTTAGCTCTTCCGCCGTCAATTTCACATGATCTCTCCTGCGCTTCGTCTTAAACTTCAGCTCTCCTACTTTATATTCACGCAATTCTTTCTCATCATCCATTTCTACCAGGACTTTCACCAGCTGGCGCAAAACGTTCACGGAAGCCACCTCGCCCTTTAATCCATCTGCCGTCACGACATAATCTCCCACATTGGGCAGGCGGCTGTTTAAATATTCATATGTCTCCTCTTCGTTTTTCAGGCAGCACATCAGCCTTCCGCAGACACCGGATATTTTGGTGGGATTCAGGGAGAGATTCTGTTCCTTCGCCATCTTAATGGAAACCGGAGCAAACTCAGAAAGATAGCTGTGGCAGCAGAGTTCCCTCCCGCAGATGCCGACTCCGCCCATAATCTTTGTCTCATCCCGCACGCCGATCTGGCGCAGCTCGATTCTGGTGCGGAATACTGCCGCTAAATCCTTCACCAGCTCACGGAAATCGATCCTCCCATCTGCCGTAAAATAAAATAGAAGCTTATTGTTGTCAAAGGTGTACTCCGCTTCCACCAGCTTCATCTCCAGCTTATGCTTTTTGATTTTTTCCAGGCAGATTTTAAATGCTTCCTTTTCTTTTTCTCTGTTTTTTTCCGCCACTTTCTCGTCTTCTTCCGTAGCGATGCGGATGATCGGCTTTAATGGCTGCACCACAGCCTCATCCGAAACTTCCTTTAAGGGTATCATCACCGTACCCATTTCCACCCCGCGGGCAGTCTCCACAATCACATGCATCCCTGTCTTTAATTTCAGCCTGTCCGGTTTGAAATAATAAATTTTGCCAGCGCTCCGGAAACGGACTCCAACCACTTTCGTCATGTTAATTCTCCTTTATTGTCAGCAGAAGCAGTTCTATCACCAGGTCAAAATTTACATTTGCATTCAGCCGCACCTTGGCCTTTTGCAATGCGTTCAATATCGTTTCAATCCCATTGTAGGAACTTTGCTCCGCCTGCCTTTTTATCGCATACACTTCATCCTTGAAAATGAGCTTATTGACATCTTTTGTCGCTTTATAGTACAGCACATCGCGGTACCATATCATCATCAGGTCAAAATAATCATTTATCTCCAGCTTATACTCGCCTATCTGTTTTACCGCCTCTGTCATCTCATACAGCTCAATGTCATCCAAACGCTTGATGAGCTGGAGGACCGCCGCCTTTAACTCATGAAAATCCTCCGAGGATGCCAGCTGAATGGCTTTTCCCACATTGCCTTGGGCAAAGGCGGTACAGACGTCCGCCTGATAGTCCGGTATCTGATAGCGGCTCATCAGGTACTTTTTTATCTTCTCGTCCGGCACCGCCTTGATATTTAAAGTCACGCACCTAGATAAGATCGTGGGCAGGAACAGATCCGCGTTGGCGGTCAAAAGAAGAATGACCGCATACGGCGGCGGATCTTCTATGGTCTTTAGCAGGGCGTTTTGTGCCTGCGCGTTCATCTTCTCCGCCTCATCGATAATGTAAATTTTGTATTTGCTGCTGTAAGGCTTTATGGCAATCTCATTGTTGAGCTGGAGCCTGATATCGTCCACGGATATGGTGTTTGGCTTTTCATGCCGCACATACAAAATATCCGGCTGGTTCCTCCCCTGCGCCTGTCTGCAGGAATGACATTCCATGCAAGGCTCTGCTTTTCCAGATTCGCACTGCAGCGCGGCCGCGAACGCCTCCGCCAGCATCATTTTTCCAGATTTATCCGGCCCGTTGATAATGTACGCATGGGATACCTTATCCATGGTAATGGCATTCTGCAAATGCTCAATGATCTGCTCATGCCCTATAATGTCCTTAAATCCTGCCATATCAATCCTTTCTTATATTCATGTGAAAATATCTAAGAGCAGCCCCCGGATTTCACCGATCTTATTTAAAATGGTAATGTGATCCTTTTCCTCTTTGACCAGCTCCTGCGCCAGCTCATCTAAGTTGGCATCGATCAGCCTGATCAATCCATAGACTCTGTGGCGTCCCCGCTTGTCTAAGAAGTTTTCCCTGGAAAACTTATGGGAGCGGAATACCACTTCGTTCATGAATTCCTTTATCAATCCCCTGTATTTGCGCATATCCCGGATGTCCATATGTCTGGCGATCCGTTCTCCCTGGGCTGTGATATCCGAAAGCAGGGCATCTACCTTAGCCTGCAGCTGCGAATCTGTGATGGCGCTGGCTAAGGTGAATTTAAACGTGCCATCGCCTTTCTCCACCTGCGCAGTATCCGGCACCTGGGTCACTTCTGACATGTGATTTACTTTAATATCCAAGTCCCTCACCCTCTTTCTGGCGCTTCCTCTCATCTGAAACACCGGTTATCCACAAACAGCATCCGTTTCTCTAAGATTTTCCGCTTTCCTTATTTTGTATATATCGGATAATCTCTTGCTCTGTCTCCTCCAAAGAATGGTTGACAAATCTCCGCTTGATCTGGGCTTCCTTTAATTTTTCTTCAGAAAAGTCGGCAGAATCCGCTAAAAAACGCCGGCAAAGCTCCTCGTACCTGGGATGCGTCTGTTTCCTCTCCCGCCTTAGCGCCCTTGCAAGCCGTTCTCCTTCCTCTACTTCAATATATATCGGTATAACCCTCTCTTTTCCGTAGTATTCCCTTATTTTCAAAAAAGATTCCAGCGTGCCGATCATCAGGTAACTCTGTCCCTCTAACCCTGCCTGCCCGTCATCCGCCGTAAAATACTTCCAGATACCGTGGATCGTGTGATAGGAGCGCATCTCAATGACCTTTCCCTGCCGCTCTAATTCTTCTGCTTTTTCTTCACTGCAGAAATAGTATTCCACACCGTCCCTCTCCCCTTCGCGCATCGGCCTTGTCGTATAGGGAACGATCTTCTTTAATGAAAGCTCCCTGTTTTTCAGCAAGCGCCGGAACAGCGTGTCCTTGCCGGAAGAACTCTTTCCTATGATACAATATATGTTTCCCATTTTCTTTCCCGTTTTCCACCCGTATCTGACGTAATGTTCTTAAAGCAGCCCCTGTGGCAAGCGGCCGGCTCCGGTTTCCACCGCAGCGCTTTCACAACCGCCGCTTATCAGTATAATATAGGATTTAAAAATATACAACGTTTATCCTGCCGGAAAATAAATCCGTACTCCCTTCCACAGAGAGTCCCCTGCGGAGGCATTCCTTGATATTCCTGAGAAAATCCTCTGTAATGCGTTCTCCCGGTACCATCATCGGTATTCCGGGAGGATAAAGATAAATATAATCCCCGCAGATTTTTCCCACCGCCTCAGAAAAGGAAACGTTTTGTACCGGCAAATCCCATGCCTTTCCGATTTCCATTTCTTTTGGATTTTGTTTGTAAATGTCCTCTATCGAAGCTTTAATCCGCTTCTCTTTGGGCAGGATACTCTTGTCTATCTCTTTTAAGGCAGCGGCAAGCCTCTCAAACCCCTCTTCTCTGTCCATCACGCTCGTCATCGCTAACACATAATCGAGGGAGGCCATTTCCATTTGCAGATGATAGTCCCGAAGCAGGCACTCATATAACTGCTTTCCTGTCATGCCGGAATCTCCCGCAAAAATCACGATTTTGGAATCATCCCAGTCATAAGCCTCTCTCTCTGAGAGGTCTTCCCGAACCATCACGCGAAGCTGCTTCAAATCGCTGATGCTTTTATAAAAAGCAGAAAGCTTCTTCCTGAGATCCGAAAACAGCCGCTCTCCCTCCCGCTCTATCCTATGGATACAGGAATCCATTCCCGCCATCAAAAGATAGGACGGGGAACTCGTTTCATAAACACTCAGGTATTTTTTCACCTGCTCCCCGGATATCCGGTCCGTGCATAGATGAAGCAGGGCGGTCTGGGTAAATGCCGGCAGTGTCTTGTGCAGGCTCATGATCACTGCGTCAGCCCCCTGACGCACCGCATTTTCCGGAAACCCTCCCCCAAAGCCAAAGTGGGCTCCATGCGCTTCATCCACGATCAGAGGAATTCCGTGCGCATGGGCGATTTTTGCAATCTCTTCCACGTCAGAGACAATCCCCTCATAAGTGGGAGATGTGATGATGACAGCCGCAACATCGCCATGGAGAAAAAGGGCCTCCTCTACTTGCTCCGCGGTGACCTGCCCTTGGATCCCGCAGGACGTGGCCGCGGGATAGAGGTATTCCGCGCGCAGTTCCCTGAGAAAAACCGCGTGGTACACCGCCTTGTGGCAATTTCTCGCCATCAGAACCCTCTGCCCTCTCTTTGCCGAGGCGGAAACCGCCGCCAGAATGCCGCAGGTGCTTCCGTTTATCAGATAAAAACATTCTTCTGAACCATAGAGATCCGCCCCTCTCTGCTGTGCCCGCGCCAAAATGCCGGCAGCGTGGTGCAGATTGTCAAATCCCTCAATTTCTGTAATGTCAACGGTATAGGGATTCGGGAAATCAAAAGGCTGCCGCTTGTGTCCCGGCATATGAAACGGATAGATATCTGTCTCCCTGTACGCAGTCAGCGCTTTTTCTAAATATAACATAACCGATTTTTCCTCGCCAGCAAAAAATAAAATCCTTTATCCATTCCATCTCCGAAAGCCGTTCACCACCGGAACCTCCTTCTCCTGGAATGTTTCTTTTTTATGGGCTTAAACTGCGCCCGCCTGTTCCGCTTCACTTCCATATTATGTTTGATGATATAAAAATTGTCCCAGAATTTCTTAAGGAAATACCCTGCCGCGAGCAAGAGGACAAGGCCTCCTCCGATCATGGCGGCTTTCCGCGGATCCACCTGGATTTCAGATTTTTTCCCTGCCGTCTGTTCCATGGCTTCCGTTACATCTTCCGTGCCCTGCTCTGCCTCTTTCTGGTTATCAAATACATATCCCTGTATCCTGGCGCCTGTGGCGACAATCTGCGCCTTTCCAACCACTCTGTCCGCATAAGAATAGACAATCGTTCCGACCGCTTCATCGCTCTCCCCCCCATAGGCGATCTCTGAATCTGCATCCTTAAATTTCGCGGTTTTTGGCAGGACGATGCACGCGGTTTTATCAATATCAACAAAAGGCTCATTCTTATGGAAAGAACCCGCTTTTTTTTCTTCATCGGCATCATAGGCGGTCTCATGTTCTTCCACATTCAAAATCTGAAAATTGTCAAAACTGTATTCCAGCAGGTCAATGGTATCTGTCCACTGGTTTGGGGACTGGGTGTCCATAATGACGCACACCAATGTCAATCCGTCCTGTTCCCCAAACGTCACCAGCGTGCTGTTGGCGGCATCTGTGTAACCGGTCTTTCCGCCTGTGCAATATTCACGGACATATTTTGTCTCCCGGCGCGGATATAATATCTCATTGTGGTTTTGCAGCAGTGTTGGCACATCATGCTTATTGGTAGGGGGGATCGTGTAACGGGCGGTTCCTGTGATGATGCGGAACGTCTCGTTTTCATATGCTGCCTGGGAAATCAGCGCCATGTCATAAGCGCAGGTATAGTGATCTTCTTCATGGAGGCCATGAGGATTAGCAAAATGCGTATTCTTGCAGCCGAGTTCCCCCGCTTTCTGATTCATCATATCCACAAAGCTTTCAACCGTGCCTCCCACATGTTCAGCCACCGCATAGGCGCATTCATTTGCCGACTCTAACATCACTGCATAGAGGCACTGCTCCATGGTCATTTGCTCCCCGTAATCCCTTGCTATGCCCGAGCCTATGGTGTTATCGATGGATTCGTCCGAAAAAGTGACGACTTCGCTTAAATCCGAATGCTCCAGCGCCACCAGAGCTGTCATTATCTTGGTGATGCTGGCAGGATAATGTTTTTCCAGGCTGCCTTTTTCATAAAGGACGGTCCCCGTGGACAATTCCATGACGATCGCGCTAGGCGAGAGGATTTCTGCTTCCTCCGGCCAGTAATGAGCCGCAAAAACCGTTGTTTTGTTTCCCTGTGTCAGAAAAAACGCGGCCGCCAAGAAGCACGCCTGAATCATTCTATTTTTCCAATCTGTTTTTTTCCAGTTTATTTTTTTCCACATTTTCCACATTTTGATTACTCCCACTTCCTATTATTATCAGTATAATCTGTAAAAAAAATACACGCAACCTCTTTTCCAAAAATCACAGGTTTTCATCGCTATTTTGGAATACTGTTTAAAATAGCGCTACTTTTTTCCGCCTTTTTATTGTAAAATAAACTTATTGCAGCTGTTCCCAGGAGAGCATGGCGGGAGCGATCTGCCAGGCAGGGAGGCGCCGGAAAAGCGCGGGACTGCTGCTCACCATTTTTAGAAAGGCACATTACCATCTATGAGATTAAGAAATATCCCCGGCGCGGACGATGCGATTTCAAACAGTCCCTGCTGTATCCAAAACCCAAAAGAGCAAAAAGGAAACTGGCAGGCCGTTTTTCCCTCGAAACAGCCCCTGCATATCGAGATCGGCATGGGAAAAGGGCAGTTTCTGACGGAACTTGCCTCCGCTCATCCGACAATCAATTATATCGGCATTGAGCGTTATTCGAGCGTCCTTCTGCGCGCCCTGCAAAAAATGGATCTCCTCCCGCTTCCGAACCTGCGATTCCTCTGCATGGATGCCGCGGAAATCACAGACGTTTTTGAGAAAGGAGAAGTTTCCCGCATCTATCTGAACTTTTCAGATCCATGGCCGAAAGAACGCCATGCCAAACGCCGTCTGACCTCCAGACAGTTTTTGCAGCGTTACGATCAGATTCTGGCAAAAGACGGACGCCTTGAATTTAAAACAGACAATCAGGATTTATTTACATTTTCTCTCTCGGAACTTTCGGAAGCTGGATGGCATTTGGAAGCCTGCACCAGGGATCTGCATCATGATGAAGTATTGAACGAGGGAAATATTATGACAGAATATGAAAAGAAATTCTCTTCCAAAGGACATCCGATCTGCAGATTGATCGCATCCAGGTAAATCCGCTGCTTCCTTTTGGAGGGATGCCTTATCGAAATGCGCTGCTTTCGCGGACTGTTTCTCTTGAATCTTGAGGGAGCTTTTGCAGCCTGTGAAAAATATTTTTTCCAAATAAAAAAGCACCAACCCCGCAGTTCCATGCTGCAAAATCAGTACTTTCTAATGCGCCACCAGGGGTTCGAACCCTGGACACCCTGATTAAGAGTCAGGTGCTCTGCCAGCTGAGCTAGTGGCGCGGCTCTTTTGCCTTTTTGTTTCATTCGTCTCGTTTGTGACAAAGTGTATTATATAATATTTTTTTTAGAAAATCAAGAGTTTTTTAATAAAACATTCATTTTACTCACTTGCAAAACTAAATTCCACCTTGGGGTGGAATTTACTCTTTCCGAAT
>CAZAMD010000060.1:0-8566 GCA_964486485.1 uncultured Roseburia sp.
TTCGTCGGTAAACCCATTTTCTCCGCAACATATGCCGCCGTTGGAGCTGATACATCCGAAGCGTATGATACAATCCCATCAATCTTTAACTTTTTTGCAAGCTCTAACACTGCCTCTTTATCTGTTGTACTGACATTATAATATTCATCTGCATACTTATGCCCCGGATTATCCGGCAGATAATCTACGCTTATCACATGACATCCCAGTTCTTTTGCCGCTTTCGTTGCTGTCATCTGAAAATAATTTCCGCCTAAAAGCATTACCTTTTTTCCATTTAAGCTCATTTACTGCACTCCTTCCAAAAGCCCGCCACTCGTTCACATGTAAACGCGACCTCATCTTCGCTCAGTCCATAATACATCGGCAGCCGGATAAGCCTTTCGCTCTCTTTCGTCGTATACCTATCCTCTCCGTGAAACCGGCCGTATTTTTTCCCTGCCGGAGCCGAATGCAGCGGGATATAGTGGAACACGGCATAAACGCCATGCTCTTTTAAGTAGGCGAGCAGCTTGGTCCGCTCCGCCATATCTTTCACCTTGATATAGAACATATGGCCGTTATGCACGCAGCCCTCCGGCACCCGCGGCAGTTCGATCATTCCCTCCTTTGCCAGCGGCTTCAGAAGTTCATAATACAAATTCCAGGAACGCAGCCTGTCCCGGTTTATCTCCTCCGCCATCTCAAGCTGCGCCCACAGATACGCGGCATTGATATCGCTGGGAAGGTAGGAAGAGCCCGCGGCCTGCCAGGAATATTTGTCCACCTCACCGCGGAAAAACTGGCTGCGGTTTGTCCCTTTCTCCCGGATGATCTCTGCCCGCAGGATATCCCTGCTGTCCTTGATCAGCAGCGCGCCGCCCTCGCCCATGCTGTAATTTTTCGTTTCGTGAAAGCTGTAACAGCCGAAGTCTCCGATCGTGCCAAGCATCTGCCCGCGATAGGACGCCATCATGCCCTGCGCCGCATCCTCGATCACAGACAGGCCATGGCGGCGCGCGATATCCATGATGGCATCCATCTCACAGGCGACCCCCGCGTAATGCACCGGTACAATGGCCCGCGTGCGCTCTGTGATGGCGTCCTCAATCAGCGTCTCGTCCATATTCATCGTGTCCGGCCGGATATCTACGAACACGGCGCGCGCGCCCCGCAGCACGAATGCATCCGCCGTGGAGACAAAGGTGTACGACGGCAGGATGACCTCATCTCCAGGACCGATCCCAGTGAGCAGCGCCGCCATCTCCGTCGCGTGGGTGCAGGAAGTGGTAAGGAGGGCTTTCGCTGTTTTCGTATGCAGTTCCAGCCATTCGCTGCATCTGCGCGTAAACGCGCCGTCTCCGCATATCTTCCCTCTTGCGATCGCCTCCGCCATATAAGTCTCTTCCCTTCCGGTATGCGGCGGTCTGTTAAAGCTTATCATCTTACGCATCTCCCCTGATTCAACAAATTTCTTTCTTATTCTAATCATATTTCATGCGAATGTCAATGGCATATTTCGCACGAAACATGATTTACGACAAAATATTTTTCTTTTTTTCCAAAAATTGGAATTTCATGCTAGCGTGAGGTTTGTATGGTAAAATAATTATTAGAAAAGGGGAATCACGATATGAAACAACTTGGAGACAGGCTCCGCGATTTGCGGGAATCATGCAATCTAAAACAGGTTGACGTTGCGAACGCGCTATTCATCAGCAATAAGATCTTATCGAGCTATGAGCGCAATATCAGCACGCCTACGATTGAGAATCTGAAAATCCTCTGCGAATTTTATAATGTTTCCGCAGATTATCTTCTTCAGATCGAGCCGGCAAAACCAAAACTTTCCACAAAAAAATCCTCCCTCATGGAAGTCACGCCAACTCAGGAAAAATTTTTATCTTACTATGAGCGATTGGATGAAGAAAGCAAAGATGCCATTTTAGGCCTTATGATTGTCTATTATAGAGAACAGCAGCGCAAATCAGAGATGAAGCAGAAAAGCAAAGATGAGGCGCATGAAGCGCATGCCTGCCCTGCATGATAAGCAATGAAAATGGAGCGGTTCACATTCGTGAGCAGCTCCTTTTTTATTTTAGCGGAACGCAGGGGAACCTCTTTTCTATCTCCTCCCTGCCCCGGCCTGCTAGCGGCAGGAAGTGCTGATGGACTCGATGGCGACGGCCCCTCCCCGGACCACTTCTATGCGGCGGAACTTAGACTTCAGCAATGCGATAAGCTCGTTGTTGCGCCGCTCTGTCAGCTTGCATTCCAGCAGTATGCTGTCATTGCCGATATCCGCCACCTGCACGCCAAACACCTGGGCGATCTGGAATACCTCCGCCTTTTCCTCCGCGTTGGCATGCAGCACCTTGGCAAACAGGATCTCTTTCATATGGATAGGCACATCCGTCAGATCGATGACCTTGATCACTTCCACCATGCGGTTGAGCTGTTTTTTTATCTGTTCAAAGGTGACGTCATCACTGGTAACGCAGACGGTCATGCGGGAAACCGTCTCATCCTCTGTGGTGCCGACGGTAAGGCTCTGCAGATTGTAGGATTTTCCGGAAAAAAGCCCGGAAACCTTCGCTAAAACACCCACCTGGTTTTCTACATATAATGCGATCCATCTGTTTTTCATCACTGGCTCCTCTCTGCAGCGGCCGACGTTTCCGGACGGCTCACTTTAAGATCATCTCACTCATAGGGTTGCCTCCCTTGACCATAGGAAGCACTATCTCATCTGTGGAAATCATAAATTCAATGACCGTGGGCGCATCTTGATAGGTTCTCGCCTCATCAAGGGCTTTTTGGATGTCCTCCTGCCGCTCTACCCGGATGCCGTGAGCGCCGTAGCTTTCTGCAAGAGCGACAAAATCCGGCGTATAGGGCGGGCATGCCTCTCCCGGCCCCTTGCAGTTCGCCGGGCAGCTCTTCCTCCTCCTAAGGCAGGTTGCCGCGTAACGCTTTCCGTAGAACAGCTGCTGCATCTGCCGCACCATGCCAAGGCAGTGATTGTTGAAAAGACAGACGATCACCGGCGTCCCCTGGGTCACTGCCGTCGCCATCTCCTGTAGATTCATCTGCATCCCCCCGTCACCGGAAAAACAGACCACTTCTTTATCCGGATTCCCGATCTTCGCTCCGATGGCGGCCGGAAAGCCAAATCCCATGGTGCCAAGGCCTCCGGAAGTGATCAGCTGATGCCAGAAGTCCAGCTCTAAATACTGGGTCGCCCACATCTGATGCTGCCCTACGTCCGTCACATAGATCGCCTCTCCAAATGTGCGGTTGACATGCTCAAAAATCATCTGCGGGGTCATGCCGTGGTCTCTTCTCATTTCCAGGGGATTTTCCCTGTCCCACTGCGCGATCTCTTCCCGCCACTCCAAAGTATTTTTGGATTCCGCCCATTCCAGCAGACGCTCTAAGGCCAGTTTGGCGTCGGAGACCACAGGGACGTCCACCACGACATTTCGTGAAATGGAGGATGTATCCACATCAATATGCACGATCTTCGCCTTGGGGGCAAACTCGTTCAAATCTCCCGTGATGCGGTCATTAAAGCGGGTGCCGATGGAGAAAAGCACGTCGCACTCGCTGACCGCCTTGTTCGCAGCGTATTTTCCATGCATGCCGGTATTTCCCACATAGAGGGAATGGCTGGTGGGAATGGCTCCTTTTCCCATCACGGTAGTCACCACCGGTATCTGTGTTTTTTCCGCAAACTGCAGCAGCCGGTCGTTTGCCCCTGCCAGATTGACTCCGCCCCCCGCCAAGATCAGGGGCCGCTCGGCGCCCCGCAGCAGCTTGTACGCCTTTTTCAGCTGCCCGATATGCACCGTCTCATTGGGCTTATACCCGCGGATCTGCACGCTGGACGGATACTCCGAAGGCCCTGCCGCCGTCTGGATATCCTTCGGGAGATCGATCAGTACAGGGCCGGGCTTTCCGGTAGAGGCAATATAAAATGCCATTTTGATGATCCGCCCCAGATCTTCCCTCCTGCGGACGGTAACGCCATATTTCGTGATGCTGCGGGTGATCCCCACGATGTCCACCTCCTGAAAGGCATCGTTTCCGATGAGGGATAACGGCACCTGTCCGGTAAAGCAGACCAAGGGGATGCTGTCATAGTGGGCGTCCGCCAGACCCGTGATGATGTTGGTCGCTCCCGGCCCGCTGGTCACCAGGCAAACGCCCGTTTTTCCGGTGGATCTCGCATAGCCTTCCGCCTCGTGTATCAGTCCCTGCTCATGTCTCGGTAAAACGATGTCGATACCGTCCTGTTTATATAATTCGTCAAAAAGATCTGTGACCGTTCCGCCCGGATAACCAAACACCGTATCCACGCCCTCTGCCTGCAGCGCCTTTACAAATAGCTTTCTGCCCGTAATATCCATATCTTCCTCCTATATCATCAAACCCGATCCGGTATTTATCACTGGCCCGCTTTTCTTTTTTCATATTTGTAGAAGTAGTATTCCAGATCAAAATAGGTCTGTTCCTCACTGCCGTCTGTCCTCTCCCACTCCGGCATCTCATCGAGATTGGGGAAATAGGTATCTGCATCAAAAGCAAAATCGATTTTTGTCACATGCGCCACATCGCATTCCGCCAGCAGCTGGCGGTAGACCGTCTCTCCCCCGATGACGAAAATATCTCCGCTGTCATACTTCTCCAGTTCCTCATACAGTTCCTCCATGGTATGCACGATGATGGCATCTGGAACGGCATAATCCCGGTCGCGGGTCATTACGATGTTGGTCCTCTTTTTCAGAGGACGCCCGCCGGGAAAACTCTCGAGCGTTTTTCTCCCCATCACCACGACTTTCCCCGTGGTCGTTTCACGGAAGAATTTCTGATCCGCGGGTATGCGCACCAAAAGATCATTGTTTTTGCCGATTGCCCAGTTTTTATCCACCGCTACGATTAGATTCATCTCATAAGCTCCTTTTCCTGGCCCCTTTTCCTAGACCCTTTTTCCTAGCTTCTTTTCCTGGCTTTTTTCTTTCTGCCATTCC
This sequence comes from uncultured Roseburia sp., assembly GCA_964486485.1. Classification (GTDB taxonomy): domain Bacteria; phylum Bacillota; class Clostridia; order Lachnospirales; family Lachnospiraceae; genus Roseburia. Next base: position 5,010 of record CAZAMD010000060.1, read on the forward strand.
CCGGACTGTCCCATGCTCATTCCATCCCGCCATAAGCCGCCTTTTTTACACGGCGATGGGAATGTTTTTGATCTGCTCTCCCGTCCTGTAGTTTTCCACGGTTATGTCCTTGACGGTAAACTGGTAAAAGTCCCTGATATCCGGGTTTAAGGTCACGCGCGGCGCCGGATACTGCTCTCTTTGTATCAATTCCCTGATGATAGGCACATGGCGGTCATAGATATGCGCGTCTGCGATCACATGGACCAGCTCACCCGCTTTCATGCCACAGACCTGCGCCAGCATATGCATCAGCATGGCATACTGGCAGACATTCCAGTTGTTCGCCGTAAGCACGTCCTGGGAGCGCTGGTTTAAAATGGCATTTAAGGTCAGCTTTTCATCTCCCGCCTGCTTTGTCACATTAAACGTCATGCTGTAAGCGCAAGGATATAGATTCATCTCATGCAGATCCTGATGCACATAGAGGTTGGTCATTATGCGGCGGCTGTAAGGATTGTTTTTCAGGTCATAGAGGACCCTGTCCACCTGATCCATCATCCCCTCCCGGTACTGGTGCTTCACTCCCAGCTGATAGCCGTACGCTTTTCCGATGGAGCCGTCTTCATCCGCCCACTGATCCCAGATGGCGCTGTTTAAATCGCGGACGTTATTGGACTTCCTCTGCCAGATCCAAAGGAGTTCCTCAGTGCAGGTCCTGATGGCTGTTTTCCTCAGCGTAATCGCCGGAAATTCCTTTGAGAGGTCATAGCGGTTTACCACGCCGAATTTCTTGATGGTATAGGCGCTTGTCCCGTCCTCCCAGTGAGGGCGGACCTTTTCCCCCTCCGTACTGGTCCCGTTCTCCAGAATATCTCTGCACATATCTACGAAAATTTGATCTGCAAGACTCATATGCTCCCCTTTCCTACCGGTTTTTCTTATATCAAGCCTGTGATCCGGTCTGTCTCCCGGGCAGGATCCTGCTGCTTTCCGGCGGCAGCGCCCTGTCAGAGGGCTCCCCGTGCGTCGCTGCCCCCTCCTCGCCCGGCAGCGATCGTCGGAACCGTACTTAGCTCACGATGATTGGCCCATGACGAAAATACTCCTCGCACTCCTCGCCCGGCAGCGATCATCGGAACCGTACTTATTGTACCTAATTTTCCAGCAAATAACAAGATGCAGCTGTTGCATTTTTCCGTCAGATACCTTATAATAGCAAAAGAGATTTTCTGTATCGATACAAAAGGAGAGCCGTGTGAAAAATGAGCCTGACCGTTTATTTTTCATATGCCCGTTTGTGCCGGGAACGTCACAGGCAGGCCCTTATCCGGCAGGAGAGGAGGCTGCACGCGCAGTTTTCTCCCGCGGCTCTTCGGGCGAACACGTTCTCAGAATGGAGATTTTTATGAGCCAGGCAAAAGTAGACCGCTACAAAGAGGAAAAGGCGAACCGGAAGAAGATAATGAAAATGGAGAAGCGGAAGCATGTGGCGGGGATCATCTGCGGATGGGCGGTTTTTGCCGCTATCGCGGGATGGGCAGGCTATTCCGCTTACAGCTACTATGAGGATAACAAACCTATGGAAACTATTTATGCCGACTTAGATGCCATCAACGATTACATCAACGGTCTGGATTCCGACTAGCCAAAGGGGGATGCCGCCTTAAGCAATCCCCCTGATTTTCGTCTCTTCTTTTTCACTTTTCTTTTACTCTTCCGAGACTCCCCTTTTCGCTTTTGACAGCGCATCCTCAATGGCGTTTAAAAGAACAATGGTCGTGTACTGGTTTTCCTGCCGGTATGTAATCCCTTCTGTAGACTGTTTCTCAATGATCTGTTCGCTGATATTTTCCAATGCCGGCTCCATCAGGGGATACATGGTCGCCACTGTATCGTCTAAGTTGACCAGCGAAATGGAATTGATCCGGTTTTCATCCACGATCACCTGCACATCCACCGTTTTGTCGTTAAAGACCACGGAAGAAGCGTATACTCCCGCCGCGTAATTCATGGCAGGAGCCTCCTCTCCCCCTTTTTTCCCCGGCAGAAACATAAATAACAGCAAAATGACGAGTACTATCCCAAGCCCCGCAAATATCGCTGTGTAAATCAACTCTTTCATATGAAGGACCACTATTTTTGTTTTTGCACTCACCCTATGCCTCCAGATACTGATTATTATATTGTATGAACCATTCTCTGCAACATGACAATTTTTCAAAAGTTTCCGGGGAGCAGGAAGCCCCCGGAACGCATCCCGGGGGCTTTGATCGCTGCCAATGCTATGGATTTACACAAAATCAGAGAAACGGGCGCTTCCCTGCACGTCGTATGTTCCTATCGGCGTATAAGTGCTGGCGGGGTTCGCCTTTGTAGTCATATAATAATCTACAAGCGATACGTTCGTGGAAATAGCAGCATTATACTCCTTGAAAAATTCCTGTAATTCAGACATATCGGATTTCCTGAATTTGTCCTCATCAATCTTCATCCTGCCATCCGCGTCTACGCTGATGCCGAACTTCTTGAGCGTGTCCGCATACTGCTCTGTCTTTTCCCGGATACGGGCCAGATTCGCTGTCACGCCGGAATTGGTACTGGATTTTCCCGCGTCAAACATATCGTTGTAATTTTTTACGAAACTCTCTGCCGCGGAAAAAATCTTATCCATATCATACTTGAATATGCCATCTTTATCTTTCAGCTTCTCGAACAGCTCATCAGAGGCAAGCAGCTCGCTGTCATCCCTGAGCGCCGCCGCGCTGGTGCCGGCCGCGTCTTCTTTCTCTGTGCTTTCTGCCGCACCGGAAGTAATGCCTGCAAATCCAAGGCGGGACATAACCCTAGAACCATAACTCATAGCATCCTTGGTGGAAAACAGCTCCTGCACCTTGGAAACGTCTGTCGCTTTCAGCTTGCCCTCATTCAGCTGCAGCGTTCCGTTTGCATTGACCGTGATCCCAAGCTCCGCAAGCTTGTCGGCATTCTCAGCCGTAGCTTTCATCATCGCCGCTACATGGGAGGTTTTGCCTCCAAGCGTGGATTTCTTCGCCGCATTCACAACATCATTATACATTGAAACGTAATTTTTTACTGCAGAAGATACTTTATCGGCAGCGGTTTTCTTTCCGTCCTCTGAGTCTGTATAAAGAGATTCGTTCTGCAGCGCGAAAACAGAACTCTTCAAACTGGTAATTCCTGATGTCAGATTGGAATTTGCTTCCTGTACCTCTTCGGAAACCTTCGGATTCCTTCTCTCTTCCAATAATTCTTCAAGGACATTGTTCGTCCTTACTCCTGAGGAGGAGGAACTTGAACTGTTCTCCGTTCCGTAATAAGCTTTCATAAGCGTTCTGTAGCTGCCATTCTTAATGCTGGCCCAGTCCGTATACCAGTTGGAGCCTCCCGATGAAAGACCTGAGAAAAAATTAGAGTAATTTTGATTCATAGTGTTCACCTTTCCTTCCCTGATTAGCAAAAATCCCATGATAAATGCACAGATTCCATTCTGATATCTACTATATCGGCATAAATTCCCTTATAGTTAATATCAGGCAGCACAAATATTTCCAAAA
>CAZAMD010000061.1:0-1861 GCA_964486485.1 uncultured Roseburia sp.
ACTTAAAATCCTGTTGTAGAAATACAGTACCGGTTCGATTCCGGTCGCCGGCATTAGCGCGGATGCGCTGAAAAGAATAGGTGTGCGTAGCTCAGCTGGATAGAGCACTTGGCTACGGACCAAGGTGTCGGGGGTTCGAATCCTCTCGCGCACGTATTGTTTAACCGGGCAGATTCCTTGAGAGATTAAGGTTTCTGCCCGTTTTTTTGAGAGAAATCCTGACCATGCAGCAATGGATCCGAAGCCCCCTCTTGTGTTTGGAAGTGTTCTCACGGGCGGATGGCTCATTGCCAGGCGGATGGATTTCATTTAGAACATATTGCGAAATGGATTAAAAGAGTATAGAATGATTTCAGGCCATGCGAAAACGGGAAGGAACATGGCCTGAATAGGAGCATCGTATCGATTTTGGAGCGGGAGGATCATCAATGTTACAGGGAAAGACCGTGCTTCTTGGTGTGAGCGGGGGAATTGCTGCATATAAAATGCCGAATGTTGCAAGAATGTTAAAGAAAATGCACTGCAATGTGCATGTGATCATGACAGAAAACGCGGCGAATTTTATCACGCCGACAACCTTTGAAACGCTGACGGGCAATAAGTGCCTGATAGATACGTTTGACCGGAATTTTGAATTTTCCGTGGAACATGTAGCCTTGGCGAAGCAGGCGGACTTAGTGCTGATAGCTCCGGCAACAGCGAATGTGATCGGAAAAATCGCGGGAGGGATCGCGGATGACATGCTGACGACGACGGTAACGGCATGCACATGCAGCATTCTGATAGCGCCGGCCATGAATCATAATATGTATCACAACGCTATCATCCAGGAAAACATAGAAAAATTAAAGCGACACGGTTACGGGATCATTGATCCGGTATGCGGTATGCTGGCCAATGGAGACACCGGAGACGGAAAACTTCCCTCTGAGGAAAGCCTTGTGGAATATGTGGTAAGGGAACTGGCTTTTGAGAAAGATATGCAGGGGGTAAAAGTACTTGTGACAGCAGGGCCGACCCGGGAGATGCTAGATCCGGTCCGGTTTCTTACCAATCATTCTACCGGGAAGATGGGTTACGCGATCGCTAAGATGGCAATGCTGCGGGGAGCGGAAGTCACGCTGATCAGCGGCCCGGTCTCCATTGTCCCCCCGATGTTCGTGGAGGTAGTTCCTGTTGTGACCGCGGAGGATATGTATCAGGCAGTTCTGGCACGGGCAAAGGAACAGGATCTGATCATTAAGGCTGCCGCCGTGGCCGACTACCGCCCGGTGGAGGCCGCCGCCGAAAAAGTGAAAAAGGCGGATCCGCAGATCCAGTTAAAGCTGGAAAAAACGAGGGATATCCTGGAAGAGCTGGGAAAAAACAAAGGAGATGCGATTCTCTGCGGCTTTTCTATGGAAACGGAGAACATGCTGGAAAATTCAAGAAAAAAATTGGAGAAAAAGAATCTGGACATGATCGCGGCAAACAACCTGAAGCAGGAGGGCGCGGGATTTGGAACGGATACCAATGTCCTGACTCTCCTTACCAGAGAGGGCGAAAGGCAGCTGGAGCTGATGAGCAAAGAGGAGGCGGCAAACTGCCTTTTGGGAGAATTGATGGCAATCCGAAAAAAACGGCGGCAAACCGATCGGCCTTAATAAACAGCCCATCAATGCTGATCGCCAGGTCGTGAGCGCAACGGGATCAGAATGGATTTTAAGGGATATCGATATTATGGAAGAAATTGCATAACGCGGGCATTCAAGGCGCGTGTTCTCCTGATGAAGCGTGAATAAAAAGGGAAGAAAAGCTGCCAAGAAGCATGTAAAAGAAGATAAAAGAAAGTAAAAGAAAAAGAGAGCAGAAGAAAAGAGAG
>CAZAMD010000061.1:1961-7174 GCA_964486485.1 uncultured Roseburia sp.
AGAGCGGCGTATATTTTTCTATTTTTCTCAAATAATATCTTTGCAATAAGCAAATAAATGATCGGCGCCCTAAGAATAAGAAGGCGCCAGAATGGAGGAAAAATGGCTAAGAACGCAGATACACAGAACAATAGCTATGAAAACAGCTATGAGCAGAACAGCTCTAAAAACAAATCTTCTAACAAATCTTCTAACAGCAATGGACAGAACTCTTCCGGACAGAACAGCAGCGGACAGAATTCTTCCGGACAGAACAGCAATGGACAGAACTCTTCCGGTTCTAATTGCAAATAGTTTTATCACTCGAATAGAAAAAAGCGCATAAGATATAAAGAGTAAAATCTTTAGGAAGAAAAGGCAGATTACAGGGAATATTCTTTGTAATCTGTTTTTCTATGGAGGAGGCTATGGCTTTTTACACCATTCATCCAAGGGAAATTTCAGATGTCGTATTGCAAAAAAAAGCAATTGTCATAGATGTGCGAGAGAGGGAAGATTACAGGGAATACCATTACAAGGACGCCGTCAACTGCCCGTATGAGGAAATGGAGAGATGGATCTGGCGTTTTCCAAAGAACAGGATCCTGGTGTTATATTGTGAATATGGAAGCACCAGCTTATTGGCGGCCAGAAAGCTGTCCCACCAGGGATTCGAGGTGTACACGGTGGTCGGAGGCATACAGGCGATCAAGTCTTATCTTGCCTTACCCAGAGAGGCTCCTCCCCGCGGGCAGGGAAAACTCCGCGATTAACGATTGACATGGAAAATCAGAACGGATAAGATATAAATGGTACAGATGACCAGCGATATAAAGATTCTTCTGTTGGAAACCTCAGGGGATTCCAACGAATGGGATCTGTTCGGCCAGTTGCCGGGAACGTCACGGATAAGCCCATATCCGGCAAGAGGGACGGCGCGCGCAGCCGCTGTAACAAGCTGCTGTAACAAGCTGTGCGATGAGCTGCCTTGACAGCTTTCGTTTCCCTTGCGGTTCCTCAAACGTGAGCATTTTGGGAATGGAGAGGAAGATGAGAACATATGAGATAGCTGCGCCCTGCCATTTTGGCCTGGAGGCAGTTTTAAAACGAGAGATTTATGATCTCGGATATGAGATAGAGCGTGTGGAAGACGGCAGAGTCACGTTTCTCGGGGATGAGGAGGCGATCTGCCGCGCCAATATTTTTCTGAGGACAGCGGAGAGGGTGCTGATCCAGGTGGGCCGTTTCCGGGCGGCTTCCTTTGAAGAACTCTTCCAGGGGATCAAGGCGCTGCCCTGGGAAGAGTATATACCCCAAAACGGGAAGTTCTGGGTAAAAAAGGCAACGTCTATTAACAGCAGGCTGTTCAGCCCTTCTGATATCCAGTCCATCGCAAAGAAAGCGGTGGTGGAGCGCCTGAAAAAGGAATACCATACGGAATGGTTTCCAGAGGATGGAGCGCCGTACCCCATACGCATCTTTCTCTTAAAGGATGAAGTGACGGTAATGCTGGATACCTCCGGCGACTCGCTGCATAAACGGGGATATCGCACGATGGCGGGCAGAGCGCCGCTGACGGAAACCCTAGCAGCCGCATTATTGCTCTTAACCCCGTGGAAGCCGGACCGCATCTTAGTGGATCCTTTTTGCGGGAGCGGGACATTTCCCATCGAAGCTGCTATGATCGCGGCTGATATCGCGCCGGGGATGAATCGGGAGTTTACGGCGGAGCAATGGACAGATCTGATCGATGCGCAGGCTTGGCGAGACTGCAGGAAGGAAGCCCGGGACATGGTGAGGGAGCCTGTGAAAACAGACATCCAGGGCTATGATATCGATGGGGAAGTGATAAAAGCGGCAAGGGAAAATGCGAAACGGGCCGGCGTGGCGCATCTGATCCATTTTCAGCAGCGTCCGGTCGCGGAACTGCGCCATCCGAAGAAATATGGCTTTCTTGTGACGAATCCTCCTTATGGAGAGCGGTCCGAGAACAGGGCGGATTTACCGGAACTTTATACACAGATCGGAGAGGCTTACCGAAAGCTGGATTCCTGGTCTATGTATCTGCTCTCCAGCTATGAGGAAACGGAGCGTTACATCGGGAGAAAGGCGGACAAGAACCGGAAGATATACAACGGCATGTTAAAGACATATTTCTACCAGTTTATGGGGCCAAAACCGCCAAAGAGAGATCAGGTGAAGGAGAATTAAATGAATGGTTCAAAAAGATTCATTGCCTTTGGAGGGATCGTGGCAATCACTCTTTTGATAAAATTTAATACGCTGCTTGAGGGATACGAAAAGATCGGAAGCTTCCGGGGCGGCGATCTGCAGAAAGAAACCTGGAATCCGCTGATTGCCTCAAGCGTAAACGATGAGCTATTGTCGGTGATGATAGACAATAAGGAATATACCAATCAGGAGTACTCCCTGTTTATGGACAGCAACCTCAATATCATGGTTCCGGTAACGATTTTAAGGGAGGCGCTCGACTGCAGCGCCCATGTGTACGACAGGGAGAGGCTCCTGGTGGAAAAGCATTCCAACGAAGTGGAATTTGTGGCGGAGGAATACACTGCTTATGTAAATGGCAGGAAAGAAGAGATCGTGTCTCCTTTTACCTGGAAAGACGGCGAGTATTACGTCAGCCTGAATGACCTGTCAGAGTATCTGGATTATAATTACAGCTGGGACATGCAGGAAAATCAGGCCCAGGCCTCCGATATGGCGGTAAGCACAGCGATTGTGCCGACCAAGTATGACCTGAGGGAAAAGGGGCGGGTGCCGGAGGTGCGCAATCAGGGCAGTTATGGAACGTGCTGGTCCTTTGCGGCTCTCGGCGCGATGGAATCGGCGCTGCTGCCGGAAGAAAGGATCCAGTATTCCGTGGACCACATGACGCTGTCCAATGATTTTAACTTAAACCAGTATGAGGGCGGGGATTATACCATTGGAATGGCGTATCTGGCCGCATGGCGGGGGCCGGTCTATGAAAAAGACGATCCCTACGGGGATGACAAGACAGAAAGCGGCCTAAAGCCGGTAAAGCACGTCCAGGAGATGCAGATTATCGACGGCAAGGACTATGAGAAAATCCAGGAAGCCGTGTTTAAATACGGGGGCGTGCAGACCTCGATTTACAATTCCCTGCGGAGTTCGCAGTCCTCCTCGCCTTATTTTAATGAAGAAACGGATGCTTACTGCTACATTGGCACGGAGAAACCGAATCATGATGTGGTCATCATCGGCTGGGATGACAACTATCCGAAAGAAAATTTCACGGTGGATCTGGAAGGAGACGGGGCGTTTATCTGCCAGAACAGCTGGGGAAAAGGTTTTGGGGAATCCGGCATTTTTTATATTTCTTATTATGATACCAATATCGGAACCCATAACATTGTTTACACGGGCATTGAAGAGGCGGATAATTATGATAATATTTACCAGAGCGACCTCTGCGGCTGGCGGGGGCAATTAGGATATAATAAAGAAAGCATGTACGGGGCAAATGTATACACTGCGAGGGGGGCGGAGGAGCTGACGGCGGCGGGATTTTATGCCACGGCAAAAAATTCGCAGTACGAGCTTTATGTGGTAAAGCAGTTTGAAGATGAAGGCTCGTTTCAGGATATGATCCCCGTGGCTTCCGGAAAGCTCAGCAATGCCGGCTATTACACCGCTGAATTTGAGCGGGAGATCCTTGTGGAGCCAGGAGAGCGGTACGCCGTGGTGCTCCACATGATAACGCCGGATTCGGTCCATCCGATGGCGATCGAATACGCGGCGGACGAGGAGTCAGAGGATGTGATTTTGGATGACGGGGAAAGCTACATCAGTTCCAATGGGAGCAGATGGGTCAGCATCGATGCCGTAGAGGAGGCAAATCTCTGCATTAAGGCATTTAGCAATGATCAGTAGGAAGCAGAAATCTGCGGCTGGCAGAGGGAAAAGGGATCGTTGACCAGACAAAAGGAGCTTCGTTTCTTGGGCCGCGTGTAGCCCCTGGGAAGAGAATGAGCGTGAAAGGATACCGCAAGCGATGAAAAAGATGATTTTTGCCACCGGCAATGCCGGAAAGATGAAAGAGATCAGGGAAATAATGGCGGATATGGATGTGGAAATCCTCTCCATGAAAGAGGCGGGGATTGAGGCAGACATTGCAGAGGACGGCGCCACATTTGAGGAGAATGCGGTGATCAAGGCGAAAGCGGTCGCGGCATTGGCAAAGGATCTTGTCCTGGCGGATGATTCGGGGTTAGAGATAGATTACCTGAATAAGGAGCCAGGGGTATATTCTGCCAGGTATATGGGGGAAGACACTCCATACGGGATAAAGAACCAGGCCCTTTTAGACCGGCTTGCCGGCGTGCCGAAGGAACAGCGCACAGCCCGGTTTGTATGCGCGATTGCGGCGGCAATGCCGGACGGCGGGATGCTGGTGACAAGGGGGACGATCGAGGGATATATAGGGGATAAGCCTGCGGGGAGCAATGGATTTGGTTATGACCCGATCTTTTATGTGGATGAATTTGGGTGTTCTACCGCGGAATTGCCCGAAAAACAGAAAAATGAGATCAGCCACAGGGGAAAGGCATTGCGCGCCATGAAAGAACGGCTGCATCAGTATGGATATTAAACGGTGCCATTTGAGTTTCTGATAAGAGCCGGATATAGCAGGTGCGAAGGATAGCATATGAGAATACTGGTTGTGAGCGATACGCATAAAAAGCATGAAAATCTAAAAAGAGTGTTGGAACGTGTTTCACCGGTGGATCTGTTGATCCATTTAGGAGATTCGGAAGGCTGCGAGGACATCATAGGCCGGATGGCGGGATGCCCCGTGGAAATCGTAGCGGGAAATAATGATTTTTTTTCGGATATCCCCAAGGAAAAGGAACTGCAGATAGGAAATTACAGGGCGCTGATCACCCATGGACATCTCTACAGCGTGGGATATGGCACGGCGGAGATCCGGAAAGAGGCGGAGGAGAGAGGCATGGATCTTGTGATGTTCGGACATACCCACATCCCTCTGATAGAATACGGCGGGAATGTCATTGCCTTAAATCCGGGCAGCATTTCTTATCCCAGGCAGCAAGGGCAGCGTCCGTCTTATCTTTTCATGGAGACAGATAAGAAAGGGAAAGCGTTTTTTGACATTGAATATTTGTGACAAGAGGAAAACGGCGCGCAGCGCTGCCGGCCCGATGAGAGCCGTTCCCGAAAGGTTTTCA
>CAZAMD010000062.1:0-7116 GCA_964486485.1 uncultured Roseburia sp.
GCAAATCCCCTTTCCATAAGAACATCTGGGGCAGATCGGTATCCTCCGCAGAGAAGAGAGATGCTCCAAATATGCTCTTGTTTTCCAACGAACGTCTCTGTTTGGATCCAGTATCCTCTTCATTCAGGATGCCGGTGATCGTAAATTCTTTCTCTTCCACGAAAGCGCCCGCCGCATCATAAAGCTCTAAGCCAAACGTGTTGCCTACGACGGGAGCCACTCCAAGATCCTGGAAGGAAGTCCGGTATCCGCAGACCTCGCCGGGGGCCTTTGGATATCTTCCCCCTTTTTCAGGCTCGTAATGAAACAACCGCTGCGCCGTTTCATCCTTCAAGGCTCCGAAAGGCACGGCATCGCTGTATTGCGTCTTGCAGACGCCGCCGTTTAAGATGAGTCCCCATTCCGCAATGTCTTTGCGTTCTGAGAGAAGCTTCCATTGATCTTCTTCTATCACGGGCGCCACCAGATCATAATCCCCGGATACGTTTAGGAGCTTTTCGATCTTCTCCTGACTTGCGGAGCGGGCGAGGAACGTTCCCGCCGTCATCGCCATCGTGCTGACCATAATGATACAGAGAAGCGTCCACGCGCGCTTTTTATGGTGCAGCCAGTATTTTACTGAAAGATTCATACGGTCTCTCCTCGTATAATAAGTTTGTAAGCAGGAAAAAGCTTACAGACTTATTCTTTTTATAGGCATAGATGGTAAGGATATCTGAGAGGAGTTCTCCCTCATCCTGATCCCCATCCATACTATCAACAGTTACTTTTATATATGGTTAATCCTGTCGTATGATATCAGGCAGAGCCTGATGTCCGAAGGCACTGCTTCTCCTCCTTTCAGCCGGCACAGCCCGTGACTGCTTCATTAGCATTCAGCCTGGCACATATGGCACATTCCGCTAACACAGAATTTTCATCCCCAGCCGTGGCTCCAGCAAGAAAGGCTGGATGGGTGCGTGCTTATAAAAACGCTGGGAGATGAAATCCCTACCGGTAATTTCATTTCCCAGCCATCTCATGCAAGATCATCGGCTCTCTGCTCCAGACACGCAGGCTGCCCGCCGTACCGCTTGGTCCATTTCAATCTTTTCATTCTGATTCCCTCTGATCCTTTCAGATCAGGCAGCTATGTTTTTTATAGTATAATACCACTCCTCTGGTTTATCAATACTATTTTTGCTGTTTTGCTTCTTTTGTTTCAAAATTTCTCGCAAAGGCAATGTCCCTTTGCATTTGTTCTTTCAGCTCCTCAAGAGAATCAAACTTCCGCTCTTCCCGCACTCTTGTCAAAAATTCAACCGTCGCGCTCTTTCCATAGGCGTCCTCCGCAAAATCCAAAAGATGCGTCTCCACTCCCACGGGATTTCTTTCTCCGATGGTAGGCTTGCAGCCGACATTGGTGATCCCCCGGTATGTCTCCGCCCCGATCGTCACCTCCGTCACATAAACGCCGCAGGGGGGCAGAAGCTTCTCTTCCGGAGGAATCTGATTGATGGTAGGGATCCCCAGCTTAGAGCTTCCGATCCGGCTGCCGCGCAGCACCTTCCCAGCCACAAAATAACGGTAACCCAGCAGATGGTTTGCTTTCTCGATATTTCCTTTCGCCACCTCTTCCCGGACAAAGGTGCTGCTGATATCCCTGGCATCCTCTTTCATTTTTTCAATGACGAGTACCTGGTATTGAAATTTTTGCGCATACTCCCGCAGGAGCTTATAATCCCCTCTGCGCTGGTAGCCGAATCGGAAATCTTCTCCCGCCACAAAGCATTTCACATGAAGCCTGCGCACCACTTTTTCGATAAAATCTTCCGCTTCCATACACATGATCTCCCGGTTGAAGGGACATTCCACCAGATAATCCACGCCGAGCCGCTCAAACATATGCATTTTCTCTTCGTTTGTAGTAAGAACTTGCGCTTCCGGCTGGCTGAGATTTTTTCTGGGCGGGATATCGAACGTGAAAATTACGGCTGCAAGCCCTTCCTCTTTTTTCTCTGACAAACGCTCCATCAAAAGCTCGTGCCCTCTGTGGATGCCGTCAAATTTCCCCAAAGACATCACGGTGGGTTCCTCAATATAAAAATCCGTTGTGTTTTTGATATATTTCATGTCTCTATAAACAATTTTACCGGCTTATAATCTCCCTGCTTTTGTGCGTATTCATAAATTCCGATAAAATGCCCTTCTTCATCATAAATTCGGATCGGTTCTCCCCTCCGTTTTCCATCGCGGGAGAGAAATGCTTCCTCTGTCAACCGGTTTCCATGATACAGCAGTCTATTCCACTGTTTTTTCACGACAACACTGTCATACTGAGAAAATACAGAATCTAGCGGACATATAAAGTCGAAGGTGGAAGCCTCCCACTGTTGCGGAGGAATCCCCGCCCCCTGCGTTTGTACAAGACGTTCCATCTCTCCTACTGGCAGGGCGTCTTCTGCTTTAAATTCCGAAACTCTGGTGCGGACCAGGCGTTCCATGCAGCCGCCGCAGCCAAGCTTCTCTCCGATATCGTGACAGAGCGTGCGGATGTAAGTTCCCTTAGAGCATTCCACCCTCAGTTTCACTCTGGGCAGGTCTGTCTCTAAGATCGTGATGGAGAAAATCTGCACCGGCCTGGCTTTGCGCTCCACCGTCACCCCTGCCCGCGCCAGATCACAGAGCTTTTTCCCATCTATTTTTAACGCGGAATACATCGGCGGCACCTGCATATAGTCTCCCACAAAGCTTAAGACGGCATCCCTGACCTCCTGCTCTGACACATTCACTTCACACGCTCTAAGCACAGCGCCTGAGACGTCCTGCGTGTCTGTCACTTTTCCGAGAAGCAGCACCGCCTCATATTCCTTCTGCCTGTCCGTTAAAAGCCCACAGACCTTTGTGGCTTTGCCAAGACACACAGGCAGCACTCCCTCCGCGTCCGGATCAAGCGTTCCTGTGTGCCCGATTTTTCTCATCTTAAAAATCCCCCGCAATTTCGCTACCACATCAAAGGAGGTGTACCCCTTTTCTTTATAGACGTTCACAATTCCGTTTATCATAATGTCTCCCTGCGTCAACTCCGCTTTCAATGCCAGGTCTGAAATCTCCTTCCATTCCAACCAGATATGCTCCCACTCGTTATCCTCCGAAACATATTCTTCTTCCACCTTAAGACCAAGCTTTATTCTCTAAATCATTTTTTCTCTGCTCCTGCCGCCATCCGGCAATCTTTCCCTTACATCTGCAGCGCAATCTCTGAGGCAATCTGTTCCACGAGCCTTTCCGGATCCCCCTCCATAGAAAATCCCGCGGCGCGCTTATGTCCGCCGCCGCCGAATTTCACCGCGATCTCCGACACATCCACATAATTTACGGAACGGGTGCTGGCCTTGTATTTTCCCGGCTCCGTCTCATACAGAAAAACTGCCGCCTCCACATCCTTCGTCACGCAAAGCTGGCTGACGATGCCCTCTAAATGCTTTGGAAGCGCCTCATAGCGCTGCATCTCCTCTAAGGTGAGAAAGCTGGAGATGCATTTCCCGTCAAGATGAAGCCTGCTCTTTAAGAGAGCCAATCCCATGATCTGGATCTGGATGTAAGTTTTGGCAAAAAATGTCTCATTTACAATCTTAGGAAAATCAATGCCAAGAGAGATCAATACCCCCGCCGCCGCCAAGGTCTTCGGAGAAGTGCAGGAATAGCGGAACACTCCGGTATCATGAATGATTCCGGTATACAGGCATTCCGCGATCTCCTTTGTGAGACGCTCTCTCGGCAGCAGATCAAAGATCAGTTCCGAAGTGGAGCTCGCCTCCGGAAAAATGTGGTTCTCCATGGCAAAGCTCTGATTACTGATATGATGATCGATGCAGACCGTTTTTTTGGCAGAGGAAAAATACCTCACCGCCTCTCCCAGACGCCCCTTGTCCCCGCAATCCTGCGAGATAAAAAGGTCATACGCTTTTTCTTCCGCATAATCGCTTATGATATCCCCTGCCCCCGCTAAGAATTTAAAAACATTGGGGATCGGTTCCAAGTACAGGTCTGCCTTTATCTGCGGATAATAGCTCCTGATATAATTATAAGTCGCCAGGCAGGATCCCACGCAGTCGCCATCCGGCTTGATATGGCCGGCAATGGCAACGGTCCCTGCCCCGCTTAAAAGCTCATCCAGATTTATCATAGATCTTCCCCTCACTCCCCATCTGCATCATCGGCTCTCCCGGTGTCTCCCGCTGCCTTCTGCGCGCTGTCACCGGCTGTCTTGATATCTTTTGTAACTTCATCTATCATTTTTGACATTTTCACTCCATACGCAATAGACTGGTCTAAAACGAACCTGATTTCCGGGGTGTTTCTTAAGTTGATGTTTTTCGCAAGCCTGCTGCGGATAAAGCCCTCTGCGCTCTTTAAGCCCTGGATGGTATTTTTTTGCGCTTCCTCATCTCCGAGAACGCTGACATAGGCTTTGCAGGTCTTTAGATCCGGCGCCACTTCCACCGCCAGGACGCTCGTGAGAGGCGCGATCCGCGGGTCTTTGATCTCCCCGCGGATGATATTGCTCAATTCCCGCTGCACTTCCCCATTGATTCTGGTATTTTTGATACTGTTCTTTCTCATTTCACATCTCCATTTTCCATCGCGGCCCTTCATACGAGGCGCTTCATACGAATCGCTCCATCTGAGGCGCTCCACATCTGAGGCTCTCTATCCGAGGCGCTCCATACGAAACGCTCCATACGAGGCCCTCCATCTGAGGCGCTTCATACGAAACGCTCCGTCCGAGGCTCTCCACATCTGAAGCTCTCTATCCGAGGTTCTCTAGCGCGGCACCTCCACCATGGTGAAGGCTTCTACGATATCCTGTTCCGCAATGTCATTGAATCCCTCAAAGACCAGTCCGCATTCATAACCTGATTTCACTTCTTTCACATCGTCTTTGAAGCGTTTTAAGGAAGCGAGGTTCCCCTCAAAAATCTTCTCTCCCCCGCGCGTGATGCGAACCTTGCAGCCTCTCTGGAATACGCCGTCAAGGATGTAGGAGCCGGCAATGCTGCCGATCCCGGAAGCCTTGAATATCTGGCGGACTTCCGCGTGGCCGGTGATCTTTTCCTCAAAGATGGGGTCTAGCATCCCCTTCATCGCGGCGGATACATCTTCAATGGCATTGTAAATGACCTTATAAAGCCTCACATCCACATTTTCCCTCTCGGCAGTGACTTTTGCCGTCTGATCCGGACGCACGTTAAAGCCGATGATAATGGCATTGGAAGCGGACGCCAGGCTGACGTCTGATTCGTTGATGGCGCCTACGCCTCCATGGATCACTTTGACTACCACTTCCTCGTTGGAGAGCTTTACCAAGCTCTGCTTGACGGCTTCCACGGAGCCCTGCACATCTGCTTTCACGATGATATCTAATTCTTTGACGTTTCCAGACTGGATCTGAGAGAAGAGATCGTCCAGGGACATCTTTGCCCTGGTGTCCTCTATCAGCCTGTTCTTGCTCTCTGAAATATAGGTTTCCGCAAAGGCTCTCGCCTCTTTCTCCGTGTCGGTGGAAACGAACGTCTCTCCGGCTTCCGGCACCGCTGAGAGCCCCAGGATCTCTACCGGCATGGAGGGACCCGCCTCCTTGACTCTTCTTCCCTGGTCGTCGATCATGGCGCGGACTTTGCCGTAGCAGCTTCCGCAGGCTACCGGCTCTCCCACGCGCAGCGTGCCTTTCTGCACCAATACGGTGGCAACGGCGCCCCGTCCCTTGTCTAGCTGCGCCTCAATGACAAGCCCTCTGGCATTGCGCTTCGGATTTGCTTTCAGCTCTAATACCTCCGCGGTCAAGAGGATCATTTCCAATAAATTGTCGATCCCCTCTTTGGTGTGGGCGGATACCGGACAGAAAATGGTGCTTCCGCCCCAGTCCTCAGGGATCAGCTCATACTCGGACAATTCCTGCTTTACACGCTCGATGTTCGCGCTCGGCTTATCAATCTTATTGATGGCTACGATGATTTCCACGCCTGCCGCCTTGGCGTGGTTGATCGCCTCTACGGTCTGGGGCATGACGCCGTCGTCCGCCGCCACGACAAGAATGGCGATGTCCGTGGAATTTGCGCCGCGCATGCGCATTGCGGTAAACGCCTCATGGCCAGGCGTATCCAGAAACGTTATGCTCTGTCCGTTGATGCGGACGACGGAAGCGCCGATGTGCTGGGTGATCCCGCCCGCCTCGCGGTCCGTGACGCGCGTGGAGCGGATAGCGTCTAAGAGAGATGTCTTTCCATGGTCAACATGCCCCATGACGCAGACTACCGGCGGGCGCGCCACCAAGGTCTCCTCCGGATCCTCCTCCTCTTTCAGCAGTTCCGCGATCACGTCCACTTTTTCTTCCGGCTCACAGATGCAGTTAAATTCCAGCGCGATCTCCTCCGCGGTGTCATAATCCACTTCCTGATTTATGGTCACCATCGTTCCTTTTAACAGCAGCTTTTTCAGTATAGCGGCCGGCGGCTGCTTCATCTTTTCCGCCAGCTCCTTGATCGTCAGCTTCTCAGGCAATACCAGCGTTTTGATGGCCATTTCGTCCTGCTTTGGCTGCGTCTGCTGCGGTTTCTTTCTGCCGCTGTTCTTTTCAAGATTGATGAAACGCTCCTGTTTCTTGCCGCCAAGAGCATCATACTCATTCCTCTGTTTGGCATTTTTATTGCGGTCTTTCTCGCGCTCTCTGGATTCCTTTCCGCGAAGCTCCTCTGACGCCTGGGGAACGTCCCGGCGGAAGCGGTCGCTCCCCCTATCTGTCCTTCCGGAACCGGATTCCCTGCCGCGGTACGGATTGCCCTTGCCGGCGTTCCTCTCTCCCGGCCTGCTGTTTTGGTAAGGCCTTTGGCTGCCGTCGCCTCTTCCGCCCCGCTCTCCATACGGGCGCTGCTGTCCGCCGCGGTGAAATCCGCCCCCCTGGCCGCGTCGCTCGCCGCTTCCGGACCTTTGCTCGCCCGGACGGTGTTCCTGGGCATACACATTCTGCCGCCGGTTCCTGTCCAGATTTTCGTATACGTTCTCCCTCGGGATCTGTATGGTTTCCTGCGGTTTCGCCTTGGTTTCCTGCGCCGCTGCCGCCTGCTCCCTGGCGGC
>CAZAMD010000063.1:0-4727 GCA_964486485.1 uncultured Roseburia sp.
GTTTTATCCACAAAAACCCTGATTTACCGCTCTCCGAACAAACCACTTTCAAAAAAATGCTCAAAGATACAAGGATGCCTTTTATCGCGGCGGCCTCCACCCTATTGTCATTCCCGTAAAAATCATCTATAATGATAACCGTTGAGGCTTGCGCCTTTTATCTACCTGATCAGCGAAGGAGGGTTTCCCATGGCTTTCGACGGACTTGTCATTTCCAATCTCGTTTACGAGTTAAATCACACCATATTAAACGCAAAAATCAGTAAAATCGCCCAGCCCGAAGCCGACGAGCTGCTTTTTACCCTGAAAGGACCTCTGGGACAGCGCCGCCTCGCGATCTCCGCAAGCGCTTCCCTGCCCTTTTTGTATTTAACGGAGCAGCAAAAACCCAGCCCCTTGACGGCGCCGAATTTCTGCATGGTGCTGCGCAAGCACATTGCCAATGGGCGCATCACACGGATTTATCAGCCACACATGGAGCGTATCATCTTTTTTGACATTGAGCATCTGGACGAGCTGGGGGATCTGTGTACCAAGACTCTGGCGGTGGAGCTGATGGGCAAGCACAGCAATATTATTTTCTGTCATAACAACGGCAGGATCATAGACAGCATCAAACACGTTTCCTCCATGATGAGTTCCCTCCGGGAAGTGCTGCCGGGACGGGACTACTGCATTCCCGCCACCCAGGGAGAAAAATCAGACCCGCTTGAGGTGACGGAAGAGACTTTTATGGAGGCGGTTATGAAAAAACCTCTCTCCCTCTCTAAAGCCATTTACACCTCTTTTACCGGAATCAGTCCTGTCATTGCGAATGAAATCTGCTATCGCGCCTCCGTAGACGCAGATATGGCGGTAAGCTCTCTGAGCGCGGACGCCAGGAAACATTTGTACAATCACTTTTTCTGGCTGATGGAAGATATCAAGAATCACAATTACCGCCCGAATATCATCACAAAAGGCAGCGAGCCGGTGGAATTTTCCTGTGTTCCGCTATGGGAATATCTAAACCACTTCTCCGCCCCTGTCTGCGGAGAGCATACCGCCCGGGGAGAAATTTATACCATGACGGAGTATGATTCCATCTCCGAGGTTTTAGAGCGTTACTATGCCGCGAAAAATGTTTATACCAGGATCCGGCAGAAATCTGCCGATTTAAGAAGGATCGTCACCACGGCTCTCGATCGCAGCCGGAAGAAATACCAGCTGCAGGAGAAGCAGCTGCAGGACACAGAAAAACGCGACAAATATAAGGTTTACGGGGAGTTGATCCACACCTACGGCTACGGGCTCGCTGAGGGAGCAACACAGTTAGAAGCCTTAAACTACTATACGAATGAAAAGATCGTCATTCCCTTAGACCCGGCTTTAGACGCTAAGGCAAACGCCCAAAAATATTTCGACAAATACAATAAGCTGAAGCGGACGCATGAGGCTTTGACGGATCTGATCGCAGAGACAGAGCGGGAAACCGCACATCTGGAAAGCATTGCCGCTTCCCTTGACATCGCCCAGACAGAGGATGATCTGGTGGAAATCAAAGAAGAGCTGATGGAATTTGGCTATATCAAACGGAAGCATACCGCCAAAAGGGCCAAAGTCAAAAGCAAGCCTTTTCACTATCTCTCCTCCGACGGCTATCATATGTATGTGGGAAAAAATAATTATCAGAACGATGCGCTGACCTTTCAATTTGCCACCGGCAATGACTGGTGGTTCCACGCAAAAGGAATCCCCGGCTCCCATGTGATCGTCAAATCCAATAACGAAGAACTGCCGGACCGTACCTTTGAAGAGGCGGCAAGGCTCGCCGCCTACTATTCCAAAGGCAGGGAAAATGATAAGATTGAGGTTGATTACCTCCAGAAAAAAAACGTAAAAAAGCCGGGCGGGGGCGCTCCGGGGTTTGTGGTGTATTATACCAACTACTCCATGAGCATACAGCCGGATATTTCCGGCCTGACGCTGTTAGAAGATTAAAATTCCTTTTCTAATGCTCTAATCGTTTGATTTCCGTGTACGCCAGCAAAAACGGTCCGACGCCTTTGGCATCATCTTTGACTACCGGTTCCGACATATAGTAGTCAAAGGTGCCGGAACGCTTATCTTTTCCGCCGAGTCCCGCCACAAGGCAGATGCCGCCTAAGTGCAGCTCTCCCTCCTCGTCCTCCGACAAATATTTCTCGCAGATGCCGTCAAATGCTTTTTTCCCATACTCCCGATAGCTTTCCGGCAAAAATCCAAGGCGGACTCCCTTTAACAGGGCATAAGCCATGATGGAGCTTCCGCTCGTCTCTAAATAGTTGCGCTCCATACCGCCCACATTGACTACCTGATACCACATGCCGCTCTCATCCTGATATTTTAACATGGAATCCATCAATTCCACAAAAATCTGTTTCATTTTTTCATAAGGTTCTCCTGCGGAAGGGTCTGCCTTATCCAAAGTGTCAAGCAGCGCCATGGAATACCAGCCTAATGCCCTCAGCCAGAAATTCTGGCTTAATCCGGTCACTGTGTCGCACCAGAACATCTCTCTGGAGGAATCGTAAGCATGATAGTAAAGCCCTGTCTTGGGATCGCGCATGTTTTTCACAACATTGAAAAACTGATTGAAAATATCGTCATAATGTTTCTTATCGTTAAACCGCGTCTCATATTCCATATAAAAGGGCTGGCACATATAAAGGCCGTCTAACCATACCTGATTGGGATAAATATTTTTGTGCCAGAAATTCCCCTCTTTGGTGCGGGGCATCTGCTCAATCTGGCTGTAGACTAAATCGATCGCCTTGCGGTATTTTTCTTTTCCGGTCAGATCATAGAGCTCAAAAAGCGTTTTTCCGGCGTTTACATTGTCAATGTTTAATTCCTCCACGGAATATCCTTCGATCGATCCGTCTTCCCTTACCTTATAGTCGATAAAGTGATCCGCAAATTTAAAATATTTTTCGTCCTTTGTGATGGCGTACATTTCCAGTATTGCCTTAATCATACAGCCATCAATGTAATCCCAGGTGGATTTTTTTCCCTGAAGAATTTTCTCAATGTTCCAGATCGGACGATCCGGCGTGCTTTTTTCCAAAAGCTCGTCAATGTACTTTTCAATACGTTCCATGGTCTCCTTCTCCTTTTTTATGCTGTCAGGTTGTTCTCCCCTGCGCGGGGAATGTTCCCTTTTATCATAGCGAAAAGCCCTGTATTTGTAAATACAGATTTCCCTCTCCGCTAAAAACAGGGCGGTTTTATAAGTTCCATTTCTGTTTCCGCTCCTCAAAAAACAGATCCAGGCAGCGCCGCAGGTTTCTGTGTTCCTCCAGGCGCAGATCCGGATCCTTTCCCAGGATTTCGGAGACTTCCGCGGATGCCTGCCGCAGGACTGCCGCATCTTGGTAGATGTCCGCAAGGGCAAATTCCATCTCGCCGGACTGGCGGATGCCAAAAAAATCCCCCGGGCCTCTGAGCTTTAAATCCTCGCTGGCAATCTGGAAGCCGTCATTGGATCTGTTCAAAATCTCCAGCCGTTCTCCCGCCGTCTGACTGCCTGTGCTGTTTACCATGATGCAATAGGACTGGGCGTCCCCGCGGCCTACCCGCCCTCTGAGCTGATGGAGCTGGGCAAGTCCGAAACGCTCCGCGTTTTCAATCATCATAACGGTGGCGTTTGGCACATTCACTCCCACTTCCACCACCGTCGTGGAGATCAGCACTTGGATCTCATTGCGGACATACTGCTCCATGATCTCATTCTTCTGCGCCGGCTTCATCTGTCCGTGAAGCACGCCCAGCTGGATTTCAGGCGGCAGCGCTTCCCGGAGCTTTTTCGCGTAATCGGTGACGTTCTCCGCCTCCATCTCCTCGCTCTCCTCCACCAGAGGGCAGATGACATAGGCCTGATGCCCCTTTTTGATCTCATTTTCTATAAAAGCATAGGCTTTTGGGCGGTACCTCGTGTCCACCACGCAGTTTTTGATGGGGAGGCGCTTTGCCGGCAGCTCATCCACCACAGAAATATCGAGATCCCCATAGATGATAATGGCCAGCGTCCGCGGTATGGGGGTCGCGCTCATCACCAGAACATGCGGTTCATACCCTTTCTCCGCGAACGTCTCTCTCTGCTTTACGCCAAACCGGTGCTGTTCATCGGTGATGACTAAGGCAAGATTCTGATACACCGCCTTTTCCTGGATCAGGGCGTGGGTTCCGATCACCATGGCGTTCGGATAAATTTCCAACGCCTCGTAGGCCCTCCGCTTCTGTTTTGCCGTCATAGAGCCTGTCAGAAGTACCACCGGTATATGCAGTCCAAAATCTTCGCACATCTTTTGATAAGATTCATAGTGCTGTCTTGCCAGAACCTCGGTCGGCGCCATAATGGCCGACTGATAACCGTTGTGGGCCGCATCTGCCATGGCAAGGAACGCGATGATGGTTTTTCCCGAACCAACGTCGCCCTGTATCAGGCGCTGCATCACCGTCTCGGAGCGCATATCCCGCCGCACATCCGAAAGCGCCCGTCTCTGTGCTCCGGTGAGCTCATAGGGAAGCTTTTGTATCAATCCTTCCACGAAGGCATCCTCGGCAAAGCAAAATCCGTTGGGTTCTTTTTCTCCTTTTTCTTTCTGATACTGTATGCTTAAGAGGAACAGAAAAAACTCGTCGAACACCAGCCGTTTCCGCGCCGTGATCAGGGTATCCATATCTGCCGGAAAATGGATCTGCCGGAT
>CAZAMD010000063.1:4827-6971 GCA_964486485.1 uncultured Roseburia sp.
GCCTCCGCCTCCGCCTCTTTGACATCCTCGCCAAAGTAGAGGCTGACAATGGAAGAATCCTCCTCCACCATCTGTCCCACCATCTCAAGCAGCGTAGGCTCCAATTCTTTTCCCACCGCTAAGAGGCCGGCGTCCCCGATCCCCATATAGTCATCCTGCTTGATCTCTTTGTCGTCAATGATGGTATCCCGCACGGCATACGTTACCTGACCCGTCTTCACCAGGCGGATCTCCGCGTTCATGCGCTCCTCATTCTCCTTGGGACTGCTGTCCGGGATGTAGTTGATCAGCGCGGCAATCCCCTGCGGAACCGTCTTCGTGGGGATCACGATGACCTCTTTGCCCTCCGTTAAAGCCGCCGCCTGATTGGCCGCGAGAATGATATTCTTATTGTTGGGCAGAATGAAAATCGTCTTCGCGTTCACTTTCTCAATGGCGTTTAGCATATCCTCCGTGCTGGGATTCATCGTCTGCCCGCCCTCGATAATGTAGTCCGCGCCAAGCCCTTTGAAGATCTCGTTGAGCCCCTCTCCCACACTGACGGAGATAAATCCCATCTCTTTCTCCGCCTCCTCGGGAGTCCCGCTGTCCCTCGCTCCGGCATCCGGCAGAACGGCGGACTGCATCTCCTTTTCTTTCAAGGCGGAAATCTTCTCGTCGCGCTCTAATCTCATATTCTCAATGATAATGGTGGTCAGGCCGCCGTAGGTGAGTCCCCGCTGCATCGCAAGACCCGGATCGTTGGTATGTACATGTACCTTTACGATCTCGTCGTCTGCCACTACCACGATGGAATCACCGATCGTCTCTAAGTAGGCTTTCAACTCGTTCTCCTGCTTGTCGGTGATCGGCTTTTCTAACATGATCAGAAACTGCGTGCAATAAGCAAAGGTAATCTCCTGATCTGCCTGTGCCTCGATATGGCTGGATGCGGACGCGCCGCTTCCCCCCGCCGGAGCGGCGGGATCAAAGGCGATGCTGTAATCCGTTTCTTTTCCCAAGAGCGCATCGCGGGCGCCCTTTAAGACCTGCATCAGTCCCTGTCCGCCGGAATCCACCACGCCCGCCTGCTTTAAGACCGGAAGCATCTCCGGCGTAAGATCTAAGACGCGGTCGCCCTCTTTGATCACCTCTTCGCAGAAAACGATCAGATCCTCCGTCTCGCCGCTCAGTTCTAAGGCGCGCTCCGCCATCCCCCTTGCGACGGTGAGGATCGTCCCCTCCTTTGGCTTCATGACTGCTTTATAAGCCGTCTCCACCGCTTTCTGGAACGCATCGGATAAAATCTGCACGCTGAGCTCATCATACTCGCCGATGACCTTCGTAAATCCGCGGAACAGCTGGGAAAGTATGACCCCGGAGTTGCCCCTCGCGCCGCGCAGGGAACCGGAGGATACCGCCTTTGCCAGGGCGGGCATCGTCGCCTTTTCCAAAGCGCTCACCTCTTTTACCGCGGAGAGGATCGTCATCGACATATTCGTCCCTGTGTCTCCGTCCGGTACGGGGAACACATTTAATTCGTTGATCCATTCTTTTTTTGCCTCTAAGTTTTTCGCTCCGGCTAAAAACATTTTTGCCAGCAATTCAGCATTTATAGTAGTGATTTCCACTTTTCCAAGTCCTCCTTAATCAATCACGCGCACGCCTTCGACGTAGATGTTCATTTTCTTGATTTCCATTCCGGTAAACTCTTCCACTTTATATTTCACCGTCTCGATCAGATTGTCGGAAACCGTGCTGATGCTGACTCCATAAGCCACGATCACATGGAAATCAATCGTAATCTTATTATCTGCATCAATGACGACATTGATACCGTGGGTCAGGTAATCTTTTTTCAGCAGCTTTACCAGGCCGTCCTTCATATTCACCGCCGCCATGCCCACAATGCCAAAGCATTCCACCGCCACAGAACCTGCGTAGGTTTTGATCACTTCAGGATTTATTGAAATTTTCCCCCATCGGGTCTCCATCTGTCCATTCATTCTACTATCGTTCTCCTTTCAGAATCTTGCTAACGCTAGTTTGTTGTCTATTATAACCTTTTTTCCCGAAAATTCCTAGTCATATTTTTTATTTTCATATTTTTTATTTGTAACAGTTCAGCCATAAGCAGACTTGCGGGCGAATCATGCTTGCATGAA
>CAZAMD010000064.1:0-6741 GCA_964486485.1 uncultured Roseburia sp.
CTATGAAATTTATTTCTATGAAATTTATTTCTATGAAATTTATTTCTATGAAATCTGTTTGGTATGATTATTTTGCTAACCTTATTTTTCTAAGCCGTTGTTTAGGATAATCCAATTTTTCTATTTTTACAATTGATTATCTTGCTTAAAAATAGTATTATATTGCTATCCCTATCACCGAAAGAAAAGAGGCGGATCTTCCTATGGAAAAATCTTTTTTTGAAAAATACAAAACTTCAGAGGCCACCAACACAAGGCGGGTCATCAATACCCCCTCCTCCTTTATCAGGGAAAATTTTTTCTACATTCAGGAGGCCGGCTATCTGAAGAGCCTGAAGCCTCATCTGAGCCGGAGGAACGGTCTCAATTCCTATTTATTCCTCATTGTCCTCTCCGGCAGCGGCAGGGTCTCCTACCGGGATTCCGGCGTTTTTGCCGAGCGCTGCGCTTCTGTGCCGGAATCGGTGGCCGTTTCCGCGAAAGCGGGCGACTGTTTCTTTTTGGACTGCCGCATGGAATACACGCACATCAGCAGCGGAACAGACCCCTGGGAACTGCTCTGGATCCATTTTAACGGCGCTCAGGCCGCCGCTTATTACACTTACTTCCGGGAACATCACGGCTGGCATTTTTCTTCGGATCATGTAACGGAATTAAGCGCTGCCATTCAAAATGTCATCACCTATCACGAAGAACCCACCGACGATACCGCGCTGCTAGCAGCGCAGCAGATTGTCAATATCCTGACTCTCATCTGTACGGAGTCCGGCGAAAAAAGCAGTTCCGATTCTCTTTTGGGGAATAAGCTAAAAAGCGTGCTGCACTATTTAGACGAGCATTATACGGAGCCTATTTCTCTCGACCGGCTGTCCGAACAGTTTTATATCAGCAAATATTATCTTTCCCGCGAATTTAAAAAGGAATACGGGATTACAGTGATTCAGTATGTTTTAACGAAAAAAATCACCAATGCCAAGGAGCTTCTGCGCTACAGCAATGCCTCCATCGAAGAAATCGCCCGGATCTGCGGCATTGATGACGCCAGTTATTTTAATAAAGTCTTCCGGAAAATGGAGGGATGCACCGCTTCCGAGTACCGGAAACGGTGGTAAACAGGCAATGCCTTTTCGTCCTTCCCGGAAAAGCAGCGCCCGCTTCACTGTTTATTTCCAAGCCCGCCCAGCTTTCTGAAAAACGTTCCGATCGTGCCTGCCAGCCTCTCTTCCGCTTTTCCAAACAAAAGCACGCGGAAATAGTCGATCGCGGTTCCCATGACAATCAACAGCACGCTTACCCCAAGAAGGATCCACTCATGCCAGTTGCTCTCGTTCCATGCCAGATAGGGAAACATATAGGCGGTCACGATCCCCCGCAGGGTCCATTCCATGGTAAATACGGCTGGAACATGGGAGGCAATGGCATTGACCCATGGATTGCTAAAATGGATCTCTTTAAACAGCAGAAAGATACAGACCGCCGCTCCGATGGTAAAGAGCGTGTTGTCTCTCGCAAAACGGTTCTGCATCGTATGGGTTGCCGCGTAGAGCGCGCCGTTTAAGGCGATACAAACCAGGGATATCGCGAGGTATGCCCCTGATAATTTCCGGCGGCTGAAGCGCCTTTCGTCTTCGTGCAGCCTGATATAGCGTCCGATCAGATACAGAAGCGTCATATTGACGATTCCCTTGCCCCCGTCCTGGGTAATATCAAAAAAGAATACGGTGGTGACGCCGGAAAAGATAATTAACATCGTCAGCAGCAATTTCCTGAACTTCTCTCTGCCCAGATTTTCCGCGAACTCGTTTAAAAAAGGACTCAAGAATGCCAGCGCGAAATAGCAGGTAAAATACCAGGAATTGCGCCCGATGACCGGAAAGATATAAGATAAAATCTCTTCTCCTCCATATCCCTGCGCCTCCCCCCAGAGGAAACGCAAAAAAAGACCGATCCAGCAATAAAAAATCAGCATGAGATCCAGCTGTATCATTTTTTCAGGCTTTAAGCGGATGCCGAAGTAACCGGAAATTAAAATAAAAACAGGCACTCCCACATTTCCAATCGTCTCTATCACGACGCACAGCCAGGCGCTCACCTCATTGTTCCGGTAGCTGCTCGCGCCGTGCATCCAGAAAATCAACAACAGCCCGATGATACGCAATAATTCGATTCCGGAATCCCGTTCTTTTCTCTCCATATCCCCTCTCATTCCGCCGCCGTCCGGCGGCCCCTGCCATCAGATATTCCCCCGCTGTTTTCCCATGCCCAACAGCCCTTGCTTCAGCTTCGCGATGACTGCGCCTGCCGCAAGCGATCCTGACACCGCGGCGGTGACGCGGACTGCGGCATAAAGCCATTCCTGTGCGCCGCTGAGGGAATTTATATCCACGAACCGCCGCGCCGCTATCTCAAACCATTCCAGCCCCAGCATATGCAGGCAGATCAGCTCCATGGTATGCGTGCCTATGTAACGGAAAAACCTGCTGATCTTCATCCGCTCCGTCCATTTGCATACCCAGATGCAGAGCGTCGATCCCGTCACGGAAATGATCAGGAAAAACGGTACGCTAAAGCTGCCAAACCTGCCATACTGCCGGATGGACATATTTAATCTGCCGTTTAATTCCACCAGGCCCACATAAAGCAGAACGTTTCCTGCCAAAAGCCATGGATTGCATTTTTTCTCAAAAAAATCCATTTTTTTCATCCATGCGCCGATCAGCATCAGAACGGCGGCAATTCCCGCGATATCCAGGCTCCAGGGCAGCAGCAGAGGAAGCTCGTTTAACAGCATGGTCAGGACTAATAACGCCGCCGACACTGCCGCCATCCGTTTCCTATCGCTTAAGCATCGATCCGCGATCAGGTGAAACAGAAGAGAGGTCACGAAAAACGCGGTCAGATACCACATCGCGCCGTTGGCGATATCCAAAAGATAGACGTTCTGTGCCCCCTCCACGCTCTTATAGAGGCAAAAGCGGGAGTAAATCACGCCAAAGAGGGAGTGTTTCATTGCCGACCCGTCTCTCCTTATCACCGCATAAAAGCACCAGAGCAGCGCGCTGTAGCCAAAATAGGGAATCAAAAGACGCTTCGCTTTTTTTTGTATGATCTCCCCGTAGGAATGTCCCGGCCGGTAAATGTAGCCTGAAATGATGAAAAATATCTGAATGTAATAGAAGATCAGAAATCGGTTCAGTCCATGGGCATGCGATATCATCACCAGAAGCAGGGCTAATCCTCTCGCCGCATCCAGATATCTGTAATTTGCATTGGCCGTTGTTTTCACGTTTGTGCCTTCCATAGCGGTCCCTACCCCTTTCCTTTTCCTGCTGTCAGCCATAGAAACTTCGCGTTTGTCACAAGATAACGTTTCAACAGGCGCTTCGGATCCTGCAGCAGACGGTAAAACCATTCCAGGCTCAGTTTCTGCATCCACTCCGGCGCGCGCTTGATCACCCCCGCATAATAGTCAAATCCCGCTCCCACGCCGATCATGACGCCGTGTACCTTTCCCCTGTGCTCATACATCCACCGCTCCTGCTTGGGCGCTCCAAGCCCTACCCAGATGATATCGGCCCCGGCCTCGTTCATCTGCCGGACTGCCCGCTCGTCCTCTTCCTCCGTCAGCGGGCGGAACGGCGGGGATTCCATTCCCGCGATGATCAGGCTTTTATACTGCGCCGGAAGCTTTTCTGCCAATTTCGCGATCGTCTCCTCGCTTCCTCCATAAAAATAATGGCGCAGTCCATTGTTCCTGGCAAAGAGCTCTCCCATCAGATCCGGCCCCGTCACCCGCTCCGCCTCCGGATAGCCATGGCGTTTCGAATACAGGGATAAGGGTTTTCCGTCCGGCAGCGCAAGGGCCGCACTGTTTTGAATGTGGCGGTAATCCCCGTCCTCATAGCCGATGATGGTGGTATGCACATTCGAGACGCAGATATAGCTTCCCCGAAGCTTTTCGATATTTTCCTCAATGTAAGCGACTGTCTCCGCCATGTTTATCACAGCGATATCCGTTCCCAAAATATTGCATGTTTTCATGTTATCTTCCTGCTCCTGTCACCATTTCCAGTTCCCTCCCGCCCATAATGGACGGTATCAGGCTGAACGTACTCTGATAGCTCCCTAAGATTTTGCGGCATTTCGCCAGGCACAGCATATCCACAAGCGCGTCCTGGATCCCTGCCTTTGAATCCCTGTCCAGAACCTTCTCTTCGTAGACGATCAGGCGCTCCGCCGGAAAATGCCTCTTCAGCTCTTCTATCACCGAGGGTTCATCTGTGGTGACATAAAAATCTGTCTCCCGCTCCTTTCCCTCCGCTTTCATCTTTTCAATAAACAGGGACAGGGGGCTGTTTGCGGAAGCCTCCGCATGATCGGTCCTGCGGACATGGACTCCTACGGTGTCATGGCTGATTTTGGGAAAGACGTCTGCTCCCCTTGCCAATACCTCCTGCGCCGGCTTTAAGAAAGAAAAGCTCTCCTTACGGATCTCACAGAGGTTTGTATAGGACTTGATATAGCTTATGGATTCCCTTGCCACCATCTGCTCCACCTTAGCAAAGCCCCCCTCTTTTTTCCAGTCCGCGATCTCACCGCATTCGATAAACCGATCCGCCGCCTGTCTGTATTTCCGTTTGATCCGGTTGCTTCTCAGGTTTTCAAGGACGCCGTTTTTCCACCCCATCTCGCTGATGTCCACCGTGGGGACAGCTATCTCAAACAAATCCGCGGAGCAGATGGCGCACCCGATCTCCCGTTTCCACAAAAGAATCAGATCCTTCCCTAGTTTTCTGCTCAGCTCATAGGCGGAGGTCATGGCGAGAAGGCGATTCCCAAGACCGGCGCAGGGCTCTATCATGATCGTGTTTTTTTCTATTGTTCTATCCATATGCCACCCTATTTTCTCTCCCCTTCATCTACGGCCACTTTCCCGTTTTCTACCCTGTAGACGATGTCACAGTTGCGGATCGTGGATAACCTATGGGCAATGATCAGCATGGTCATTTTTCCCTGCAGGCTGTCGATCGCCTCCATCACCGCCGCCTCCGTCTCATTGTCAAGGGCGGAAGTCGCCTCGTCAAGCACTAAGATCTCCGGGCGGCGGTAAAGCGCCCTCGCGATGCCGATACGCTGCCTCTGTCCGCCGGAGAGGCGCACGCCGGCCTCCCCGATGACGGTGTCAAGCCCGTCTTCCATCTCGCGGACAAAGCCGTCTAGCTGCGCCTGCTTTAACGCCTCCCAGATCTTTTCGTCTTCAATGCCGTCCTTTGCGCCAAAGGCGATGTTATTGCGGATCGTATCATCTAACATATAAATCGTCTGGGGGATATAGCCGATTTTCTCATGCCATCCCCGAAGCGCCGTCTGAATGTCGGTGCCATCTGCTTTGATCACGCCTTTCTGCGGCGTGAGGACTCCTAAGATCAGGTCCACAAACGTGGTCTTTCCCGCGCCGGAGGGGCCGATAAACGCCACTGACGCATTCTTGGGAATGGAGACACTGACGTCCTTTAAGACCGGCTCTTCCATATTGGGATAGGTGAACTCCATATGCTCCACGCGGATTTCTTTTTCTAAGGAAATCGCCTGCTCTTCCCGGATTTCCGCCTGCTCCGCCTCTGCCTTTTCTTTGTTCTCCGCGATTTCCCGGTATTCGTCACGGATTTTCTCAATGACGACGCCGTTGTGGATGATCGCCGCATAGTAGGAGGAAATCTTATTGACAGAGGGCAGAAGCTTAAAGGCCGCCACCGCGAACACGGCAAGCACCACGAGGAAATGCTCATTGTCCGTGGTTCCCTCCGCCACTTTTACGATGATCATCGCCATCAACCCGGCAATGGCGAGCGCCTCAATGATCGGCTTCGGCAGCGAGCTTAAGAACGCGTTCTGCTTGATCACATAGGTATAGATCTCATTTTGTTTTTCAAAATCCCGCTCGAAGTATTCTTCCCTGTTTGCGATCTTAATCTCTTTGATGCCCCCAAACGCCTGCTGCATACATTTTAACATGCCCGCGGAGTAGGTCCTCCTGTCGTTTCCATAGCCCTCTAAGACCTTTTTTAATCCCAGCACCAAAATCAGTCCCATGATGCCAAGGCTTGCGATAACCCCCAGCGTGATCGTGACATCTGTCACCAGGAGCGTTGCGATCAGCACAAGGGAAACGCACAATTCCGACGCCAGCTGCAGCGCGTTTAACACCGCGGTGTAAAACATCTCGGGATCGGTATTGATATTCCGGATCAGCTCAGAGCTGTTCAGATTCAGGAAAAATGTATACTCCTGCCCGATATAGTAGCGCATCAGCGTATTTTGCATCTGTTTCTTTCCATAATAGGAAAACTTGTACTGTAAATGATACATATATACTAAAAACAGGTTTTTTAAGATGTAGACCGCGATGATGACGCCCGCCATTAAAATAATAAACTGGCTTGTATCCTTCATGCCAAAGACATCGTATGCCCATCGGGCATATTTATTTTCCAGAAGCACCTCCGGCGTCGTCACTGCCTGAATGAAGGGAATGATCACGGAAACTCCCAGCAATTCCACAAAGGCGTCGATAAATATAATCAAAGTAAGGTAGGCAAGACTCCGTTTCTGCCTGCCGTCAAAGACTTCAAAGGCTTTTTTTATCTGATCCATCTCAATCTCCTTCCTGAAACTGTTACCTTTCCAGTAACAGTTCAGCGCCGCCATTCGCAATCCCGCACTGCGTGCTTCAAAGCTTGC
>CAZAMD010000065.1:0-5883 GCA_964486485.1 uncultured Roseburia sp.
CTCAATCGTCCCCGGCGGCTTACTCGTCAGGTCATAGAACACCCGATTAACCCCTTTCACCTCATTGATCACTCTGCCCATCACTTTCTGCAGTACTTCAAACGGGATCTGCGCGGCCTCCGCGGTCATGAAGTCAATCGTATTTACCGCCCGAAGCGCCACTGCATAGTCATAAGTCCGCTCATCGCCCATCACTCCCACGGACCGCACGTTCGTAAGAGCCGCAAAATACTGCCCGATGCTTCGATCCAGACCGGCTCTTACGATTTCCTCACGGTAGATGGCATCCGCTTCCTGCACGATTTTCACTTTCTCGGCAGTAACCTCTCCGATGATGCGTATGCCCAGCCCCGGTCCCGGGAACGGCTGGCGGAATACCAGTTTTTCCGGGATACCAAGCTCTAGGCCGGCTTTTCTTACCTCATCTTTAAAAAGATTGCGCAGCGGCTCAATGATTTCTTTAAAATCTACGCAGTCTGGAAGTCCGCCTACATTGTGGTGAGACTTGATCACGGCGGATTCCCCGCCAAGACCGCTCTCCACCACGTCTGGGTAGATGGTTCCCTGTATCAGGAAATCAACAGCGCCGATTTTCTTTGCCTCTTCTTCAAAGACGCGGATAAATTCTTCTCCGATAATTTTACGTTTTTTCTCCGGATCGGACACGCCGGCCAGCTTCTGATAAAAACGCTCCTGTGCATTGACGCGGATGAAGTTCAGCTTGTAGGGACCCTTAGGTCCAAACACTTCCTCCACCTCGTCCCCCTCGTCTTTGCGCAAAAGGCCATGGTCTACAAACACACAGGTTAACTGGTCTCCGACCGCTTTCGCCATCAAAACCGCGGCGACAGAGGAATCCACGCCTCCCGAAAGCGCGCACAGTGCCTTTCCTCCTCCCACTTTTGCCCGAATAGCCTGAATAGAATCTTTCACAAAGGAATCCATTCTCCAGCTCCCCTGACAGCCGCAGATACCCCGTACAAAATTGTAAAGCATCTTCGTCCCCTCCTTGGTATGGAGTACCTCCGGATGGAACTGCAGCACATACAGATTCCTCTCCAGGTCTTCTGCCGCTGCCACCGGACAATCTGCCGTGTGCGCAGTCACGGAAAATCCCGGTGCTGCCTTGGAAATATAATCATTATGGCTCATCCAGCAGATGGTTCTCTCTGAGACTCCCTTAAACAAGGGGGATGCCGCATTCACCATAACCTCCGTTTCACCAAATTCACGCACCGGCGCTTTCTCCACCCTGCCGCCCAGCATATGCGTCATAAGCTGCGCGCCATAGCAAAGCCCCAATACCGGAATCCCCAATGCAAACAATTCTGCAGAATAAGCAGGCGCGCCTGCTTCATAACAGCTGTCGGGACCGCCGGTAAGAATGATCCCTTTCGGCTTCATGTCCCTGATCCGCTCTATATCCGTTTTGTAGGAATATATTTCACAGTAAACATTGCATTCCCTGACGCGCCTTGCAACCAGCTGATTGTACTGCCCGCCAAAATCAATGACGATCACTTTCTCCTTGAAAAAATCCTGCTCCATTTCCATATCCTGTTTCCTCCTGTTCGTTCTATTACTGCTATTATAAAATGCTTTTTTGCTGTTTACAAGGCGTTTTTATATCCCACATGTGGCAAGTGCATGAAAAAACGATCGGCGGACATCGCGGGCATCGCGTCCGGTGATTGGAAGATTTCCGCTCCACAGCATAGATTCCTCTCATTTGGGTACACTACCTGCATGAAAGAAAACCAGACAGCGCCGGATCTGTTACAACTCTGCCCACCGGAGCGGAAACATATTGCTGACTTTATTTCCCTGATCCTTTTTTATTATTTTTTTACATCTATCGCAGGATATCTCTGGGAAGTGCTGCTTCTTCTCAGAAAAGACGGCAGCTTCCACAACCGCGGCTTTCTCTATGGTCCGTGGCTCCCTGTATACGGCGCGGGAGGAGTGATCCTATACCTGCTTTTCCGGCGCATAAAAAAGCATCCGGTCAGGGTATTCTTCCTTTCCGCCCTCGCGGGCAGCGCTCTGGAACTTCTGATCGGATGGATTTTGGATACGGTATGGGGCCTGCGTTACTGGGACTATTCCTCCTATCCCTGGAATTTTTCCGGCTACATCTGCCTTTACTCCGCGCTTGGCTTTGGCATAGCGGGAACCGCCTGGGTATGCTTCGTTTCGGGAATTTTAGAAAAGCTGTGGTTCCGGTTTCCCAGAACTTTCCGTTATGCTTTTAATTCCCTGCTTGTCCTGCTCCTTCTGCTGGATGCTGCGGCCGCGCTGATTTTTCCCAATACCGGCGCCGGCATTACGTTCTCCCAGTGACATGGCGCGTTTCCCTGCCGCAGAAAACTCCCGAAAGCTGGCTGCTCCCGGGAGTTCTTTGTTATTTTGGATATTTTTGCTTCTTTTGCTGCTTTTAATGTTTTTGCTTTTTTTGTTGCTTTTGCTTCTTTTGCTGCTTTTAATGTTTTTGCTTCTTTTGTTGCTTTTGCCGCTTTTAATGTTATTTCTTTTCTGCCATGGATTCGATAATGGCATCTGCCAAGGCTTCCATCTCACCCGCTTTCTCTGCTTTCAGAGAGGAAGCAAGCGACAGGCGCTGGCTCAATACTGTCATATCCTTCATTTCCTCATTCAGGAATTTTTCCATCAAGTCGCCGGACTTACATGCCCAGGAACCGTTTTCAATGATGGCAAATGTCCTATTCTGCAGATTCAATGCTTTCATATCCATCAGATAATTATGCATTACCGGATAAATGCCAAGATTGTAGGTCACACTTGCCAATACCACATGGCTCAGACGGAATGTCTCGGAAATCAGGTAAGACACATGGGTATTAGAAACATCATACATCACCACGTTGGTCATGCCTTTTTCACAGAGTCTTGCTGCCAGTGCGCCAGCCGCAGCCTCTGTATTTCCATACATAGATGCGTAAGCGATCATGACACCTTTTTCTTCCGGCTCATAAGTGCTCCAGTGATGATATTTATCGATCAGATAACCGAAATCGGAACGCCAAACCGGACCGTGCAGCGGGCAGATATAGCGAATCTGGTCTACGATCGTGGAAGCTTTTTTCAAAAGAAGCTGTACATGAGGACCATATTTGCCGACGATATTCGTGTAATAACGTCTTGCATGATCGATCCAGTCCCTGTCAAAATTCACTTCATCATTGAACAGCTTTCCGTCAAGAGAACCGAAAGAACCGAAAGCATCTGCCGCAAAAAGAACGCCGTCCGTCAGATCAAACGTCACCATTGCCTCCGGCCAATGCACCATGGGAGCTGCCACAAAGGTCACTTTATGTTTTCCAAAACTAAAGGTATCGCCCTCTTGCACCTCGATCAATTCATGGCTGTCTACATGGAAATCAAACTGGCGCATCAGCATGAATGCCTTTGGGGAGCTGATGATCTTCACATCTGGATAACGCAGCAGCACCTCCTCGATGGAAGCGCCATGATCCGGCTCCAAATGGTTGATAACCATATAGTCCAATGGGCGTCCGTCTAAAACATATTCCAGATTCTGCAGGAACTGGCGGCATGCCGACCAATCAATCGTATCAAAAAGCACTGTGTGTTCATCGGTAAGTACATAGGCATTATAGGAAACTCCCTCCGGGATCGGATGGATGTTTTCAAACAAACTCAGACGCCGGTCGTTTGCGCCGATCCAATATAAATCTTCCGTTACATTTCTGACACAATACATGAATTCTCCTCCTTTTTACCCCTCTATAAATTGATCTTTGCTTTCACCGCATTCCGGGCATACCCATTCTTCCGGAAGCTTCTCAAACAAGGTACCCGGCATGATTTCACCTTCCTCGTCTCCATACGCAGGATCATACTCGTATCCGCATCCGCTGCAGACATAACTCTTTCCGATCGGCTCCTGCTTCGGCGGCGTCGGGCGTTTCATTTTTACCATAGGCACGGGCGCCGGCTCCTTGGGCTTGCCGTTATCAAGGGCTTTCGCCAGAAGCGGAAGGATTTCATTGACATCTCCCACAATGCCGTAATCACAGTTTTTAAAGATCGGCGCATTGGCATTCTTGTTGATCGCTACAATCGTAGACGCATCTTTGATTCCTTTCAGATGCTGCGATGCTCCCGAAATGCCGCATGCGATATAGAGATTGCCCGTAAACTTCTGTCCTGACATTCCAACATAACGGTTGATCGGGACATATTTTAAGGTTTCCGCTACCGGACGCGAAGAACCGATGGCTGCACCGGCTGCCGCTGCCAGATCTTCAATCAATTTCATATTCTCTTTGGAGCCAATGCCTTTTCCAGCGCTGACCACCCTCTCTGCCTGGGCGATCGGCGTGTCGATAGCAATGCCTACGGAGAAATCATATCCGTCTTTCTGCAGATTTTCTACCAGGGAATCCACTTTCTCTTCCGCTGACCCGCTCTTAAAGATCATCTTCTTGCGGATACCCGTAATTGCCGGCTTTTTCGCAACGCTCCTGCTTCCGCCTCCGGCAGGCGCTGATTTCGGCAGTTTTCCGATCAGATTTGCAGCGATGACTACACGCTGGATCTCATTGGTACCCTCATAAATCGTCGTGATCTTAGCATCTCTGTAGGCGCGCTCCACATCCATGCCCTTTAAGAAGCCGCTGCCGCCAAATATCTGCAGGGCGTCATTTGTAACCTCCAGGGCAATGTCGGACGCGTACATCTTCGCCATTGCCGCCTCCATAGCGTAAGGCTCATGGACTTCCTTCATCTCCGCAGCGCTGTAAACAAGAAATCTCGCACACCGCAGCTTTGTCGCCATATCCGCGAGTTTAAAGGAAACCACCTGCTGACGGCAGATCGGCTGTCCGAACTGTTCTCTTTCTTTGGAATATTCCAGCGCGTTTTCAAAAGATCCCTGCGCGATCCCGAGCGCCTGGGAAGCGATGCCGATCCGTCCTCCGTCCAAGGTTGACATGGCAATCTTAAATCCCTGTCCCTCTTTTCCGAGCAAGTTCTCCTTTGGCACTTTCACATCATTGAAGATCAGCTGCGCGGTAGAGGAAGAACGGATGCCCATCTTATCATAGTGGTCGCCAAACTCAAATCCTTCCCAGCCTTTCTCTACAATAAAAGCAGAGATGCCTTTGGTGCCGATATCCGGCGTTGTCACCGCAAACACGACGTATGTATCCGCTTTCGGCGCATTTGTAATGAAAATCTTTTCGCCATTGAGGATATAGTGGTCGCCTTTCAAGACTGCCGTAGTCTCTGTGCCGCCCGCGTCAGATCCGGCGTTCGGTTCTGTCAGTCCGAAAGCTCCGATCTTTTCGCCCTTTGCCAGCGGCACCAGATATTTCTGTTTCTGTTCTTCCGTTCCATACTGGAAAATCGGCCAGCTTCCAAGCGAAACATGGGCAGAAAGGATTACTCCCGCGCCGCCGTCCACTCTGGAAAGTTCCTCCACGGCAATCGCATAACTTAAAACGTCCATGCCGGCACCGCCGTACTCCTTCGGGTAAGGAATCCCCATCAGACCCATTTCCCCCAGCTTCTTTACAGCTTCCATCGGAAATTCATTCTTCTGGTCCATCTCAAACGCGTAGGGTTTTACCTCTTCCTCGGCAAACTTCCGGATTCTCTGGCGAAATTCCTCATGAGCTTCTGTTGTTTTAAAAAGCATTGCAACTCCCCCTTCTTTTTGATTTGTTATTGTGGATTTTCACAACTTTTCTCTGTCACCAGTGACTTCATTTTATCATTTTTTATGGTTTCTGTCAATATCAATAACTGTTTTTTGGTTGTTTTGACCATTTTCTGGAACAGACTTATCCATATTTCCTCTCATTCTGCCGCTGTCAGGCGGTCTTTCCATAAAGGGGACTT
>CAZAMD010000066.1:0-5077 GCA_964486485.1 uncultured Roseburia sp.
ACTGATAGGGAAACTGATTGACAGGTCAAGAGGAAATGATGCAGCGAAAAATTACAAAGATGGAGGAACTTGCATGGCATTGAGCAAAAAGCCGGTCAACGGCATGAAAGATATTTTACCGGAGGAAATGCAGATACGCGATTATGTGCAGCAGGTCATCAAAGACACCTATCGCAGCTTTGGGTTTACCCCCATAGAAACCCCCTGTATGGAACATATTGCGAACCTGAGCAATAAGCAGGGAGGCGAGAACGAGAAGCTGATTTTTAAGGTGATGAAGCGCGGTGAGAAATTAAAGCTCGACACGGCGAAAGAGGAGAGCGATCTGGTGGATTTTGGGATGCGCTATGATCTGACGATACCCTTAGTCCGCTATTATTCCAACAATGCTAACGGGCTGCCCTCGCCCTTTAAGGCGCTTCAGATGGGGAACGTCTGGCGGGCGGACAGGCCCCAGCGCGGAAGATACCGTCAGTTTATGCAGTGCGACATTGATATCATCGGGGAAGCGGGCAGCCTGGCGGAGATCGAGCTGATTTTGGCAACGGCCACAACGATTGGCAGGCTGGGATTTGAACATTTTCAGATCCGTATCAATGAGCGCCGGATCTTAAAAGCCATGGCGGCCTACAGCGGTTTTTCCGAGGAAGAGTTTGACGCCGTTTTTATCATCTTGGATAAGATGGATAAGATCGGTTTTGCGGGCGTGGCGGAAGAACTGCTCCAAGAGGGATACGCAAAAGAGTCTGTGGACAAATATTTGGCGCTGTTTCAAGGCGTGGAAAAGGCGGACAACGGCGTCCGGTACTTAGCGGAAGTTTTGGAGGGGTATTTGGATGCGGAAGTGGAGAAAAACCTTCTTGAGATCATAGACAGTGTGGAGAGCGCTAAGACCGCATCCTTTGACATGGTATTTGATCCTGCCTTAGTGCGGGGAATGAGCTACTACACGGGAACGATTTTTGAAATCTCCATGCCCGAACTGGGCGCGGCCTGCGGAGGAGGCGGGCGCTATGACAAGATGGTGGGAAAATTCACGGGACAGGATGTGCCGGCATGTGGATTTTCCATCGGATTTGAGCGGATCATCCTTCTTTTGATGGAGCGCGGATTTCAAGTGCCCTCCCAGCCTCCGAAAATCGCCTATCTGATTGAGAAAGGCTATCCGGCGGAGAAGCTTGGCGAGGTCATAAAGAAGGCGCAGGATGAGCGTGCCGCCGGAAAACAGGTACTTCTGGTGCGCATGAACAAAAATAAAAAATTCCAGAAAGAAAAGCTCACTGCGGAAGGGTATGGAGAGATTGTGGAATTTTTCTGTAACAGTCCGGCATAAGCAAGGATCCTTGCTTTTGCCGCGGAAATGCTTTGGAATGGAGGATGATTATGGCAGAATCAATGAAAGGCCTGCACAGAAGCCACAGATGTACGGAGGTGTCAGGTCAGAATATCGGTGAGACAGTGACTGTTATGGGATGGGTGCAGAAAAGAAGGAATCTGGGAAGCCTGATTTTTATTGACTTAAGAGATAGAACCGGTATCTTACAGATCGTGTTCAACGAGGAGAGCGTGGGAGCGGAGGGCTACCGGAAAGCGGAAAGCTTAAGGAGTGAGTTTGTGATCGCGGTGACGGGAAAAGTAGAGAAACGCTCCGCGGCGGTGAATGAAAATTTAAAAACAGGAGATATTGAGGTCATTGCCGACGGTATCCGCGTGTTATCCGAGGCGGAGACGCCGCCCTTTCCCATTGAGGAAAAGAGCCAGACGAAGGATGAGGTGCGCTTAAAATACCGCTATCTGGATTTAAGAAGACCCGATATCCAGAGGAATCTGATGCTCCGCAGCAAGGTGGCGTATCTGATGCGCGACTTTATGATGAGAGAGGGATTTTTAGAGATTGAAACGCCTGTTCTGTGTAAATCCACTCCGGAGGGAGCGAGAGATTACCTGGTGCCAAGCCGCGTGCATCAGGGAAGCTTTTATGCGCTGCCGCAGTCCCCGCAGCTATACAAGCAGCTTTTAATGTGTTCCGGCTACGACCGGTATTTCCAGATCGCAAGATGTTTTCGGGATGAGGATCTGCGCGCGGACCGCCAGCCGGAATTTACCCAGGCGGACATGGAGCTCTCCTTTGTGGATGTGGAAGATGTCTTAGACGTCAACGAGCGGTTGCTCCAGTATGTATTCAAAGAGGCAATCGGCGTGGATATCGGTATTCCCCTGCCCAGAATGTCCTGGCGGGAGGCGATGGATCGTTTTGGCTCCGATAAGCCGGACACCCGTTTCGGCATGGAGTTAGTCAACGTTTCTGATATTGTGGAAGGCTGCGGTTTTTCCGTGTTTACGGGAGCGCTGGAGGCCGGAGGCTCTGTCCGGGGCATCAATGCGAAGGGACAGGCCGGTATGCCTCGTAAAAAGATAGATAAGCTGGTTGAATTTGCCAAAGGCTACGGCGCGAAAGGACTTGCGTATCTGGCAGTCAATGAAGATGGCTCCTATAAATCTTCTTTTTCTAAGTTTATGACGGAGGAAGAGCTTGAAAATCTTGTCAAAGCGATGGGGGGAGAGACGGGAGATTTACTGCTCTTTGCGGCGGACAGGGATAAGATCGTATGGAACGTGCTTGGCGCGCTCCGTTTGGAACTGGCGGAGGAACTGGGCTTACTGGATCCGGATCAGTATCATTTCTTGTGGATTACAGAATTTCCGCTGCTGGAGTGGTCGGAGGAGGAAGGACGCTTTATGGCGATGCATCATCCGTTTACCATGCCGATGGAAGAGGACTGGGAAAAGATTGACTCCGACCCGGGCAGCGTCCGCGCCAAGGCTTATGATATCGTGCTAAACGGTACGGAATTAGGCGGGGGATCGGTCCGTATCCACCAGAATGATATCCAGGAAAAAATGTTTGAGATGCTGGGGTTCACCAGAGAGATGGCGCATGAACAGTTTGGTTTCCTTCTGGATGCTTTCAAATACGGGGTTCCTCCTCACGCCGGGCTGGCATACGGCGTAGACCGGCTGGTGATGCACATGGTACACGCGGACTCCATTCGTGACGTGATCGCTTTTCCGAAAGTCAAAGACGCCTCCTGCCTGATGACCCAGGCGCCGGGGCTGGTGGATGAGAAACAGCTCGAGGAATTGGGTTTGGAAATTTTAGATAAAAAGTAAAGGTTTTTTTGACTTTTCCCTATAAAAATTATATAATGAAAGTGACATGAGGGAAAAGAGGGGGTGTCATATGAGATCCATAAAAATGAAATTTTGGATTCTGATATTGACATGCATTCTCCTGTCGGCCGTTCTGCTCCTGGGAGTGAGCAGCATAAACACGGGCGCGGTGCTGGCGGAGGATTCGGTTGAGATCATGAATTTAATGTGCCAAAAAGAGACGCAGGAGATGGATGTCCTGCTGATGAACATGGAAAATGTGGTGGACATTCTTCAGCGTTATGTCCAGGAAAAGCTATCCGCCGCGGACGGAGAGCATACGTTAGATGAAGCTCACATGGAAGAGGCAAAACGGCTGGTGCTTAACATAACAGAGGAATCTAAGGAAAGTACAGCCGTTTACATCTGGCTGTCGCCGGATTTTGATGTACATAAGGGAGGATTTTGCCTCATCAAAAAAGACGGGGAGGGAGTATTTGATGAGAATCTGCCTTTTCCGGTTATGGCGGAGGCAGAGAGCGGCGAGGAGGAGCTGTGGTTCCAGACGGCGCTGGACCAGGGCGCTGGCGCGTGGTGCCTCCCCCATGAGGGACCGGGGAACGGCGACAGAGTGATATCCTATGTATCCCCATTGTACAAAGACGGAAGCGTAGCCGGAATCATAGGCATTGACATTGATATGGACACCATCATTGAACATGTGGATTCCATACAGGTCTATGACACCGGGTATGCCTTTCTGGGAGATAAGAACAAAAACATTTATTACCACAAGGATTTTCCGGACGGACTGGATGAGAAGCACATGCACGGCAACGTCCGGCAGGTGATGTCCCTGCTGTCAAAGGCAGAGGAAGAGGGAGAGGGCATCTATGAGTACAACTGGAACGGCGAAAAAAAGAAAATGACGTTCCAGACCTTGAGAAACGGCATGCTGATCGCGCTTACTGTGCCGGCGAAGGAAATCAACGCGGTGCGCATCAAGATGCTGATACAGTCCATCGCGCTTTTGTGCCTCATTGTCATCATCTTTATGGGAGCTGCCAACAGTGTCACGGAAAAGATTGTAAAGCCGTTAAAGAATCTGACCCAGGCGGCGGAAAAGGTGGCGGAAGGAGATCTGAACGTGACCATAGAATGCAATACCAGAGATGAGATCAAGGTATTAGCGGACAGCTTTGAGCAGACGGTCCACAGCCTCAAGAGGCATATGGACTATATCAATAAGCTTGCCTATACCGATTCCATGACCGGAGCTTTAAATAAGATGGCATACAAAGAAGCCGTGTTGTCCATAGAAAAGCTCATGGCGGAGGATAAGGTGGAATATGCGGT
Organism: uncultured Roseburia sp.; assembly: GCA_964486485.1. GTDB lineage: Bacteria > Bacillota > Clostridia > Lachnospirales > Lachnospiraceae > Roseburia. The sequence goes on from CAZAMD010000066.1 coordinate 4,507, forward strand.
GGCCGTGATGGATATCAACAATTTAAAAAAGATCAACGACAGTTTCGGCCATGAGTTTGGAGATATGCTGATCCGTGATTCCGCCGCGATCATGCAGCGGACCTTTCGGAAAAATGACATCTACCGCATCGGCGGGGATGAATTTGTCGTTATTTTGAAGAATGATGAGGCGAGAAAAGGGATAGAGCTGTTAGCTATCTTCAACGATGAGATCAACCGCTTTAACCGCAACAATACAAAATACGAGCAGAAAGTGCAGATAGCCATCGGCCTTGCCACATATGACAAGGAAATAGATAAGATGTACCGGATGGTATTCAGCAGGGCAGATGCGGCCATGTATGAGAATAAGATGAAGCTGAAAGAGGCTGAGAAAAAATTAAAAGAGCAGAAAATAGCAGAAGAGCCGGATGGGAACGGCTCCTCTCCGCAAAAGCCGGCAGAAGAACCGCGGGAAGGCATTTGATCCCCCGGAGGGAAAGGCTGTCTGCCGGCGGCAGGACGCGGGGAAGAAGAACCTGGGAAGAGGCAGGGATTGAGAGGATGCAGGTAAAGGGCGTCCTCTTTTTCG
>CAZAMD010000067.1:0-4958 GCA_964486485.1 uncultured Roseburia sp.
CAGCATGTCAATCAATCAGAAGAACATCCGCAATTTCTGCATTATTGCGCATATTGATCACGGCAAGTCCACTCTTGCCGATCGTATCATAGAACGTACCGGAACCTTGACCAGCAGAGAGATGCAGGCACAGGTTCTTGATAATATGGACTTAGAGAGGGAGCGCGGCATCACCATCAAGTCCCAGGCGGTCCGCATTATCTATCAGGCCAAAGACGGACAGGAGTATATTTTCAATCTCATCGACACACCTGGGCATGTGGACTTCAACTATGAAGTATCGCGAAGCCTTGCCGCCTGCGACGGAGCCATCCTTGTGGTGGACGCGGCGCAGGGAGTCGAAGCCCAGACCTTAGCGAACGTCTATTTAGCCTTAGACCATGACTTAGATGTCATGCCGGTCATCAACAAGATCGATCTGCCCAGCGCGCAGCCGGAGGCGGTGATACAGGAGATCGAAGATGTGATCGGGATTCCGGCTTCCGATGCGCCCCTCATTTCCGCAAAGACAGGATTAAATATCGAAGAAGTGTTAGAACAGATCGTAGAGAAGATTCCGGCTCCGGCCGGAGATCCCGAAGCGCCGCTTCAGGCGCTGATTTTTGACGCGCTCTACGATTCCTATAAAGGCGTGATCGTATTCTGCCGTATCAAAGAGGGAACGGTAAGGGTGGGAGATCCCATCCTTATGATGGCGACCGGAGCGAAATCAGACGTGACGGAGGTCGGCTACTTTGGAGCGGGACAGTTTATTCCCTGCGAGGAATTATCTGCCGGAATGGTAGGGTATCTCTGCGCCAGTATCAAAAATGTGAGGGATACCAGAGTGGGCGATACCGTGACGAATGCGGCGCGTCCCTGTGACAAACCCCTGCCGGGATATAAAAAGGTCAATCCCATGGTCTACTGCGGGATGTATCCGGCAGACAGCGCGAAATATCCTGACTTAAGGGACGCCCTGGAAAAACTGCAGATAAACGACGCGGCGCTGCAGTATGAGCCGGAAACTTCCCTGGCATTAGGCTTTGGTTTCCGATGCGGCTTTTTGGGGCTGCTTCACTTAGAGATTATCCAGGAGAGATTAGAGAGAGAATTTCACTTAGACTTAGTGACGACCGCGCCGGGGGTGGTTTATAAGGTGCACAAGACCAACGGAGAGGTGATCGATCTGACGAATCCGTCGAATCTCCCCGACCCCTCGGAGATCGATTACATGGAGGAGCCGGTGGTATCCGCGGAGATCATGGTGACCAGCGATTATGTGGGGGCAATTATGACCCTTTGCCAGGAGAGGCGCGGAGTCTATGTCAGTTTAGAGTATTTAGAGGAAACCCGTGCCCTCATTAAATATGATCTGCCGTTAAATGAGATCATCTATGATTTCTTTGACGCATTAAAATCCCGCTCCAGAGGCTATGCTTCCTTTGATTATGAATTAAAGGGATATGAGCGTTCCGAACTGGTGAAATTAGATATTTTAATCAATCGGGAGCAGGTGGACGCCCTGTCCTTTATCGTCTTTAAAGACAGCGCGTATGAGCGGGGAAGGAAAATGTGCGAAAAACTAAAAGAAGAGATACCGCGCCACCTCTTTGAGATCCCGATTCAGGCGGCAGTGGGCGGCAAGGTGATCGCCAGGGAGACGGTAAAGGCGATGCGCAAAGATGTGCTGGCAAAATGCTACGGCGGTGATATTTCCCGCAAGAGAAAGCTGCTGGAAAAACAAAAAGAAGGGAAGAAGCGGATGCGCCAGGTGGGAAGCGTGGAGATACCGCAGGAGGCATTTATGAGCGTGTTGAAATTAGATGAGGACTAAGAGGCCAAGGATGGAATTATATATCCATATTCCCTTTTGCGTCAGAAAGTGCCGGTACTGTGATTTTCTTTCGTTTCCGGCAGAGGAGGATATACAGGAAGCGTATGTGGAGGCTTTGAAGAAAGAGCTTGCCTTTTATGGGGAAGCATGCCGCGATCGGGAGATATCCACGATATACATTGGAGGGGGAACGCCCTCCTGCCTGCCGGAACGGAAGATTGCATCTATCTTAGAGCAGGTGTTTAGCAGTTTCTCGGTGGATGCGGAGGCGGAGATTTCCATAGAATGCAACCCGGGTACGGTGACGGAGCATAAGCTTTTGGCGTACCGCCAGAACGGCATCAACCGATTGAGCATCGGCCTGCAGTCTGCAGGAGGGGAAGAACTGAAGCTGCTTGGACGCATCCATACATACGGGCAGTTTTTAAAGACCTATGAAATGGCGCGGGACTGCGGGTTTGCCAATATCAATATCGACCTTATGAGTTCCCTGCCGGGACAGACGGCGGAGGCGATGGCATCTACCCTGCAGAAAGCGCTGCGGTTAAAGCCGGAGCATATTTCGGTCTATTCCTTGATGATCGAGGAGGGAACGCCTTTCTATGAGGAGTACGGGCCTGATTCGGCGAGGCAGAAGGCGGGCATGGAGACGGAGGTCCTGCCCGATGAGGAGGAAGCGTACAAGATTGCAAAGGAAGCGCAGCAGCGTTTGAAAGAGGCGGGGTACTGCCAGTATGAGGTGTCAAATTTCGCGCGGCCGGGGTATGAATGCTGCCACAATATCGGCTACTGGAAAAGAGAGGACTATTTGGGGGCGGGGCTTGGCGCTGCCTCCCTGATAGAAAATATCCGGTATGCGAATATCAGAGAGCTTCCCGCCTATCTGCAAGAAACCCAAAAGCTTTCTTCCGGAGTCCGGCACAGCGGGGATGGGGGAAGAGGCATGGGGCTTCCGGCAACGAATCTTCATGGTTCTGTGGAGCCGGTCGGGAGAAAAGAGCAGATGGAGGAGACGATGTTTTTAGGCCTGCGCATGACAGAGGGGATCTGCAGAGAGGACTTTGAGCGGACGTTCGGGGTGCCGGTGGAAGCCGTTTACGGGAGCCTGACAGAGCGGCTGCGGGCGGAGGGGCTTTTGGCAGAGCGCGGAGGCAGGATTTCTCTGACGGAGAGAGGGCAGGATCTGAGCAATTATGTGCTGGCACAGTTTTTATTGGATTAAGAAGATAAATAAGACAAAGAGAAAGAATGGAAGAATCAGTGAGAAGACGAAGGAAAAAATGGTTGAAGAATCTGCTGGGGATCACTTATTGCCTGATCGGGCTGGCGCTGGCGCTGCTGCTTTTCCGCGGGATGGAATATCTGCTCCAGACCCGCATGGCATCGGAATATCTGCCCGCGATAGAGGGAGTGATCACTGCGTTAGATGAAGAGGAAGAGCCCCCCTTAGAGGAGGACAAGCTGACGGTCTGCATAGACCCGGGGCATGGGGGAAAGGATAACGGATCTGACTACCGCCTGCGCTATGAGAAAACTGACAATCTCAAAATCGCCAGGGCATTGGAAGCCTATCTCGTGGAGAAAGATGTGCAGGTGATCATGACAAGAAGCGATGACACTTTTTTGTCCCTGGAAGCGCGCACTTCCTTTGCGAATGAAAAGGGGGCGGACTATCTGGTGTCGCTGCACCGCAACAGCGGAGACGGAAACGGCGTGGAAATCTGGATCGACAGCAAAAAGGATGAGGAGACGGTAACCCTGGCGGACAATATCCTGAAAGGCCTTGAGGGCGTGGGAATACAGCGCAGCCGCGGCGTAAAGAGCGGGACACAGAAGAGTTCTTCCGAGGATTATTATGTCAATCTGCATTCCAGGATGCCCTCCTGCATTGTGGAACTCGGCTTCATGAACAGCGTGGAAGACAACAGGCTGTTTGATGAGCATTTCACAGAGTATGCCAGGGCCATCGGGGATGCCGTGCTTGCCGCCTATGAGATGTATGGCGAGGAGGGCGTGGCCGCCGCGGAGCGCCTTGACAACACGGAGCATGAGGAGCAGGACCAGCCCGCTGCGGAAAGGGGACAGGTATTGGATCTTCCGGTCATTGAGAACGTGGAAGCCTTAGACAGCCAGAGCCAGAACTGGGGGCAGGGCGTGAACATGGATGAGAAAAACAGGCCCGTGGCGGCGGTTTCGGCTCAGGAAAAGTATGGAAAATACAATGCCTATTTCATCGGGGAAGAAAGCCAGACGATTTACCTGACGTTTGACGAGGGGTATGAGTACGGCCAGACGGGAAGCATTTTAGATACGCTGAAAGAAAAGGGCGTCAAGGCGGTTTTCTTTGTGACCAAGCCTTACGCGGAAACGGAGCCGGATCTGGTAAACAGGATGATAGACGAGGGACATGTTGTGGGAAATCACAGCGTCACCCATCCCTCTAAGGGACTTCCTTCCCAGACTTTAGAGCAGCAGCGGGAAGAAGTCGAGGGAAATCATAAGTACATCAAGGAACAGTTTGATTATGATATGTATCTGTTCCGCTATCCGACCGGATGCTTCAGCGAGCAGTCGCTTGCCCTGCTGAATAACTGTAATTACAAGAGTGTGTTCTGGAGCTTTGCCTATCTGGATTACGATGTGTCCAGCCAGCCGGATCCGGCCGAGAGCCTCGCAAAGCTGAAACAGAGGCTGCATCCCGGCGCCATCTATCTGCTCCACGCAGAATCGGAGACGAACGCGGCCATCTTAGGGGAATTTATTGATGCCGCAAGGGAAGCGGGATATGGATTTGAGGTGCTGTGATCGCAGAAAAACAGTTGCAAATCCAGCCGGAGTATGTTACCTTGGAAGAAAGAATAAAATACGCGAAAGGGCGAGCATGCAGCGCATCCTTGCCTTTCCGCTGAAACAGCAAAAAGAAAGACAGACTCTGACGCCAAAAGGAAAAGCCTTGCGGCGAAAGGTATGGCAGGATAGAAAGAAGACAGGCGGTGCATCTGACGCTGCCTTTGCGGGCTGTACTTGGAGAAAGCGGTACGGCCTTTTTCTTATGGGCAGGAAGCGGAGGGTGTTTTGCAAGGGCCGCCGCACAAAGTCCCTTTTATGGAAAGGCCGCCTGATGGCGGCAGAATGAGAGGAA
>CAZAMD010000068.1:0-4789 GCA_964486485.1 uncultured Roseburia sp.
AAAGAAAAAGCGAAAGCGTCTCACAAAGAAAGGTTCCTGTGCTGACATTTGCCGCAAAAACTGCTTGTGTCTCCTGTGATGGAGGAAACAGGCAGTCTCTGCGTGATAACGGGTTTCTTCCCTGATCTGTCTTACCATTCTTATGTATATAATTCCAGACTGATCTCCAACGCTTTATCAATTTTTACTAAAATCTGATGATCCAAATGGCACACTTTGTCCTTTAAACGTTTTTTGTCAATGGTGCGGAGCTGCTCTAACAGCACAACCGAATCCTTTACCAGATCATATTTTTTGCAGTCTAATTCCACATGGGTCGGCAATTTTGCTTTGTTCATCTGGGATGTGATCGCCGCACAGATGACGGTAGGGCTGTGCCGGTTTCCCACGTCGTTTTGTATGATAAGGACAGGTCTTACCCCGCCCTGTTCTGATCCAACCACCGGCCTTAGATCAGCGTAAAAAATATCACCGCGTCTGATTACCATATACTTTCCACTCCACACTTTCCGCACATCAGAAATATTCTGACGCCATATTTCAGATCGTTTCTCCATCTACGGATAGTATTGCCAATTTTACCGGGTGTATTCCAACTTACTCGGAAAAATGATCTTTTGTACCGACGACTTTTCCCTTGTGTACAAAAACTCTTGGGATCCGTTTTCCTAAATCACAGACAAATTCATAATTGAAGCGGCCGGAGATCTCTCCTAATTCCTCGAGTGTGATCGTTTCTGAACCATCACTTCCAATCAAAATGACTTCATCCCCGTTTTTTACATCCGGGATATCCGTCACATCCACCATAAACTGATCCATACAGACTCTTCCACAGATCGGAGCGCGTTTTCCGTGTATCAGAACATCGCCTTTGTTTGAAAGAGAACGGGCGTAGCCGTCCGCGTATCCCACCGGGATAGTGGCGATTTTTCGTTTTTCTGCCGTGACATAGGTGCCGCCGTAACTGATAGCGCGGCCCGCCTCTAACTCCTTGACATAGGCGACGTGAGTGATGAGGGAGAGGGCTGGCTTGATGCTGATTTTTGTCCTGTCGATCTCCTCAGAGGGCCATAATCCATAGAGAGTAATACCCGCCCGTACTAAATCCATATTTGCCTCCGGCACCTCCACGATGGCGGCGCTGTTCGAGCAGTGATGGATAGGAATGTCTATGCCCCGCTCCTTAAGCATGGAAATCATATGTTCAAACAACTCTATCTGACGGTAGGTCGGGGCTTTATCCGGTTCATCTGCCCTTGCAAAATGAGTGAAGATTCCTTCTACCATAATATGCGGCAGTTTTGCCAAACGTGCCATCTCTTCTGCGGCTTCCTCCGTCGCCTGATAACCGATGCGGCTCATTCCGGTATCCAGGGCAAAATGGATCTTACAGTCCATTCCCGTCTTTTGCGCAGCGGCGGAAAGCTCCTTTGCCATCTCTTCCGTAAACACAGTGGGACGGATCTCCGCCCGAATCATGGCCTCATACTGGTCGGGAAAGACATAGCCTAAGATCAGAATAGGCTTTGTAATGCCATGGTTTCGTAAGATCAACCCCTCCTCCACCGTTGCTACCGCATACCCGTAAAGATATTCCAATGAATCAATGGTTTCCGCAATCTCTACCGCTCCATGTCCGTAACCGTCTGCCTTAATCACCGCCATAATCTGAGTATGTTCAGAAATAGTTCCATGCATTGCCTCCATGTTATATAAAATGGCGTCCAGATCTATTTCCGCATATACTCTGCTGTATCTTTTCATATCAGTCTCCAATCCTCCAGCTTGATAGCTTATTTTTTCACCTAATCCTCCAACTCGAAGCGGCAGAGCACCCGTCGTATTCCCTCTATCAGATCAGACGCCATCATCCCATAAGTCCCCACGCGCTCCCTGATCTCATCTCCCGCTTTTCCGTGCAGGAAGACCCCGAAAGGAGCCGCTTCCTTCGGGCGCATTCCCTGAGCTAACAGGGAGCCTGTGATCCCGCTTAATACATCGCCGCTTCCAGCCGTCGCCATGCCATGATTTCCAGACAGATTCAGATATGTCTGTTCATAAGGAATACTTGTAACGGTATGTTCCTCCTTTAATACGCATATGACATGATACTCTCTTGCAAACTCTTCCGCAATTTCTAAAACTCTCGTCTGGACATAGGAGACGCTTTCGCCCAAAAGCCTGCTCATTTCCCCCAGATGAGGAGTGATGATGATTTCTGTATGGGCGCGCAAAAGAATGCCGCTTTCTTTTGCCGCCAGATTCAGAGCATCCGCATCTAATAATACCGGAACATCGGCATATTTTATCACGCATTCCAGCAGAGCCGCCGCAGCGTCCGAAGTTCCTATTCCCGGCCCTAAGACGATGGCATCCGCCCATGCGATGGCTTTGGTAATCTCTGTCATATCCGGATTCTTTTGCGCATACGTTGTCAAAACTGCCTCCGGCAGCGCCGACTGTATGATGGTTCTGTTTTCCTCCGGAGTTACGATCCGGACCATGCCGCAGCCTGACGCATAAGCGGCTTTGCCGCAGAGGAAGGCTGCTCCCGCCATATTCACGCTTCCGGCAATCACTAACAGCTTTCCGAAGGTTCCCTTATTAGAATGGCTTTGCCGTTTTGGCATATATGTCAGGTCAGAGTCCTCAAAGGCTGCCACATGCGGCTTTTTCCCAAACCAGCTCTCCTTAGGAATGCCGATGTCGGTTACGATCACACTGCCGGAATAAGCGCTGCCCGGAAAGAGAAACATACCGACTTTTGCATAAGCAAAGGTTATGGTCACATCAGCCTGAAATGCCACGCCAAACACCGCGCCGCTGTCCGCCGAAACGCCGGAAGCGATATCCACCGCGTATTTTTTGCCGGAAAGCCGGTTCATCCGGTCAATGACGCTCTTATAGATCCCCCCGATCTCCCTCGATAAGCCAACTCCGAAGAGGGCGTCGATGACAGCGGTATAGGTTTTTCCCTCCGGTATCGCTTCTAACATATCGCAGGAAAGCGCCTCCAGCATCCGCTGCTGACACAGATTCTGCTCCGTGGCTTTCGTTTTCTCCCCCACAAGCACGACGTCCGCGGCATAGCCTTCCTGTTTTAATAATCTGGCAATGGCAAGTCCGTCCCCGCCATTGTTTCCGGCGCCGCAGACGATTAAAACCTGTGACAGATCCGCGGACTGCTTTTTTAATTCCCCCACAAAGGAAAGAGCGGCGCGCTCCATCAGCACCATCCCCGGCATATGAATCTTTTCTATGGTATTGCTATCGTAAAGCTTCATTTCACGGCTGTTTACCAGATATCTCATAAAATTCCCCCTTTCCCGGCGCGTCCGCGCATCTGCGCACGCCCGCAAGACAAGGAAAGGAACTGCTTGATCACAGTTCCTTTACTCATTTTTTTCTGCTTCCGCTTCCTGTTCGCGGTCATACGCAATGTCAAACAGGTCTAATATCTGCATTCCAAAGATGTCGTGCATGTATCCGTAAATCTCCCTGCTGTTGATCTCGCAATTCTGCTTTCTGAGGATGTTTTCCCTCAGCTGTTCCCGGATCTTATCTATCCACTCTGCAATCTCTTTCGCTTCCCGGTCGTTAAGCTTCATCTTTTCGTACCCATATTCCATGGTAGCCAGCATCAGGCGCTCATTGGCCTCTTTGATGAGATAGGGCAGCTCTAGCAAGCGGTCCTCGCAGGCTTCCATCTTCTGGTTCACCTCATCTACAAGCCTGCCGTCTTCTTCTAGTTTTCTGGTCTGCAGGGGGTCGTCGTTCTCCTCGCTGGCGCCGTCCATGTTTCTGCGGATGCTGTCTAAGAGGCTGTTTTTGAGATTTTTCAATTCTTTCAGCTCTTGGCTGACCTTTCCCTGCTCCGCAAGGAGGGATCCGAGTTCTTTTTCGATCGCCTTGATTTCTTTCGTCTTTCCATGGATCGCAAACAGGCGATGCCATTTAGGGTCTAAAATCAGGATCGGCACTTTTCGGTCCTTAAGCGCTTTTCGGAACTCCTCTTCTTTTTTCATTGTCACCACTCCTCAGCTGTCGTTTTCTCTTGCTTTTTTATTCTTTACGATATTGTAAGATAACTGCATCAGGCTGTCGGACAGATGCACGTTTTCTACCACGACGTCCTTGCCCGCCATATCCAGATCCACATGGGCGAAATTCCAGAGGGCGTGTATCCCCACATCCACCAGGCGGTTCGCAATGGCATCCGCTTTCTCCTTGGGCATGGTGAGCGCCGCGATATCCACCTGATTCTCCGCGCAGAATGATTCCAGCTCATCTAGCATGCGGATTTTCAGGCCGCGGACTGTCATGCCCTCTAGCGCAGGGTTCACATCAAACAGGCCGATGATCACGAATCCCAGTTTTTCAAATTTAACATAGTTTGCCAGTGCCAGGCCGAGGTTTCCGGCTCCCAATACGATAATGTTGTGCCTTTGGTTCAATCCTAAGATCTTTCCGATCTCTTCGTGCAGGTACTTCACATTGTAGCCGTATCCCTGCTGCCCGAATCCGCCGAAATTATTCAGATCCTGGCGTATCTGGGACGCGGTCACATTCATCCGCTTGCTCAGGTCGTTGGATGAGATGCGCTCCACACCGGCATCTAACAATTCTCCCAGGTAGCGGTAATAGCGCGGCATTCTACGGATGACAGCCTGAGATATTTCTTTTTCTTCCACTTTCAGATGCCACCTTTCTACTCATTGTAACAGAATGGTTATTGTTTTATTATAGTGATTTTCCGTTCAGCTGTCAATGCGCGCGGCTGTCACTG
>CAZAMD010000069.1:0-4711 GCA_964486485.1 uncultured Roseburia sp.
TTCATCGGGCTTGATTCCACCCCTGTCTCTGCCAATACCTCACAGAACAACCCCAGATCTTTCCTCCGCAATAAATTCAAACCCGAAAATCAGCCAAAAGCGGATACCCATTTTTTCCTGCCGATTACCGAGTGATTTATTCATTCATGCGTTTGTCGTGCTGTCACTGTCCAGCCGCGGCGGTTTCCCTCTCCAGCTGCAGGGACAGTTCCTCCCACATTTCATAACATGCTTCCAGTTCTTCTTTGTATGCAGACTGCTGTTTGGATAATTCGTTTAATTTCGCAGAATTTGCGGCGTGTTCCGGCTTTGCAAATTCCAGGTCGATTTCTGCGATCTGCGCTTCCAGACGCGCTATCTGCTCCTCGGTCCTTTTCAAATTGTTTTCGATCTTACGGATTTTCGCCTGCTGTGCCTTTTGCGTCTGCCAATCGGTTTTCGAGGCGGGCGGTTCCTGCGCCTCCTCCGCCCGGGCTGTGTTCTTTTCCGTAGTGCCTCCCGCGCAGAGGCTTATCAATGCTTCCCGCTTTTCCAGATAAGCGTCATAATTGCCGCCATAGCTGACAAGGGTTTCTCCGACCAGCTCGAGGATCCTTGTGGCGGTCTGGTTGATGAAATAGCGGTCATGAGATACGAACAGGACCGTTCCCGTATACTGCCTCAAAGCGGATTCTAAAATCTCTTTGGAAGTGATGTCCAGGTGATTGGTTGGCTCGTCTAGGATCAGGAAGTTCGCCTCGGAAAGCATGAGCTTCGCCAAAGAAACACGTCCCCTCTCCCCGCCGCTTAAATCTCCGATGCGCTTAAAAACCTCGTCTCCCGTAAACAGAAATGCCGCCAGCACATTTCTTACCTTTGTCTGATTTAAGTCGGGGTAAGCATCTGCGATTTCCTCAAAGATGGTTTTTTCCATGTGGAGGAGCTGGTGTTCCTGGTCATAATAGCCGATATGAACATTGGTTCCTAAGGTAACGCTTCCGGCGTCCGCCTCCGCCAGACCGTTGATAATCTTTAAGAGCGTAGTCTTTCCCGCGCCGTTGCCGCCGATTAGGGCTACCCTCTCTCCCCTTTTTACCTCAAAAGAAATATCGGAAAATAATTGAATGGGAGGATAAGCCTTTGATAAATGCTCTGCCGCTAAGACGTCGTTTCCGCTGAGAATGTTGGGCTCTAAGGTGAGCCTGATATCTGTGTGTTCCTCCGCAGGCTTTTCCAGACGCTGAATCTTATCCAGCATTTTCTCCCTGCTTTCGGCCCGTTTTATGGATTTTTCCCGATTGAAGGATTTTAATTTTGCGATGACCTCTTCCTGATGCTTAATCTCCCGCTGCTGGTTGTAGTACTGCTTTAACAGATCCTCCCGCACTTTCGCCTTTTTTCTGGCAAAATCTGTATAATTTCCCTGATAGACCGCTGCCTTATGCTGGGAGATCTCGATGACCTTCGTCACTACCCGGTCTAAAAAGTACCGGTCGTGGGAGACAATCACCACAGTTCCCTTGTAATTTAACAATAAATTCTCCAGCCAGCGGATAGACTCCATATCCAGATGGTTCGTCGGTTCATCTAAGAGCAGGATATCCGGCTTTGCCGCCAAAAGCTTTCCCAGGGAAACGCGGGTCTTCTGCCCGCCGGACAGCTCGTCCATCGTTTTCTGAAACTCCTCCTCCGTGAATCCCAGGCCTTTCAGAATGCCGGTCACTTCACTGCGGTAGGTATAACCCTCCAGCAACTCAAATTCATGACTCAGCTTATGGTAGACCTCTAATAATTTTTCTAATTCCGCTCCTTTCAGATGGTTCATCTCTGCTTCCATCTGCCGGAGCTTTGCCTCCATCTCAAGGATTTCTCTTCTTGACGAGAGCGCTTCCTCGTATATGGTACTTTCACCGGAAACATCCTGGTACTGTGCCAGATAACCGATGGTTTTATCCTTTGCGACGATCACCTCTCCCTTATCGGCAGTCTCTTCCCGCACCATAATTTTCAGCAGCGTGGATTTGCCGGCGCCATTGACGCCGACAATCGCTGCCTTTTCGTTTGCTTCTATGTGAAAGCTGACATCCTTCAGGATCTCGTCCGTCCCAAAAGATTTCGAGATATTTTGACATGATAAGATCATTGTAACTGTTCCTCTAATACGGCTCTGACCGCCTTGATAAAGTCCTGGCTGTTTAATACCACCGGATTTGGAATGGCAGTGATCAACGCGAGGTCTTTTGTCATTTTACCATCTTCGATGGTTTTGATACAAGCATTTTCCAATTTTTCCGCAAATGTGATCAATTCCTTGTTGTGATCTAATTCTCCCCGTTTTTTTAAGGCGCCCGTCCACGCGAAAATGGTCGCCACGGAATTTGTGGAAGTCTCTTCCCCCTGCAAATGCCTGTAGTAATGGCGCTGCACCGTGCCGTGCGCCGCCTCGTACTCATAATATCCTTCCGGAGATACTAAGACGGAGGTCATCATGGCAAGAGAACCAAAGGCGCTGGATATCATATCGCTCATGACGTCGCCGTCATAGTTTTTGCACGCCCAGATATAGCCGCCCTCCGATTTCATGACCCGGGCTACGGCATCGTCGATCAGGGTATAGAAATAGGTAATGCCTGCCGCCTCAAACCGCTCTTTGTATTCCCGGTCAAAGATGTCCTGAAAGATATCCTTAAAGGTGTGGTCATACGTTTTGGAAATGGTGTCTTTCGATGCAAACCATACATCCTGTCCCGTATCCAGGGCATAGTTAAAACAGCTCTTTGCAAAGCTTTCGATGGAACCGCACAGGTTATGCTGCCCCTGGACGATCCCAGGACCGGTGAAGTCATGGATCAGCTCCCTGATCTTTGTTCCGTCCTCTGCGGTGTAGAGCAGTTCGCATGTTCCAGCCCCCGGAATCTTCATTTCCGCCGCCTTATAGACATCTCCGTAAGCGTGGCGCGCAATGGTGATAGGCTTTTTCCAGTTCTTCACGCAAGGCTCAATGCCCTTTACGATAATGGGGGCGCGGAACACCGTTCCGTCCAGCATGGCGCGGATGGTCGCGTTGGGGCTTTTCCACATTTCTTTTAAATGGTACTCCTCCATGCGGGCCGCATTCGGGGTAATGGTGGCGCATTTTACGGCGACTCCGTATTTTTTTACGGCATTGGCGGAGTCTGCCGTGACCTGGTCATCTGTCTCATTGCGGTGCTTTAAGCCGAGGTCGTAGTACTCGGTATTCAGCTCGATATAAGGAGAGAGCAGCTCGTCCTTAATGATTTTCCAGAGGATCCTTGTCATTTCATCTCCGTCCATTTCCACTAGAGGGGTTGTCATTTTGATTTTTTCCATTGATGCACTCCTGCCTTTCCATGGTTCTTCTCCTGAAGAGTTTCTGTCTTTCATGTTTTCTTGTTCATGTTTCTTTTTCATGTTTGATTTTTCATGTTTGGTTTTTCATGTTTCTTGTTCATGTTTCTTTTTCATGTTTCTTTTTCATGTTTGATTTTTTATGTTTGATTTATCATGTTTTCTTTTTTTACTTTTGCTTTTTCTTCTTCAAGGACTGCCGCTTCTGCCCCGCTCTGGCGGGGTTTTCACTTTGGCACCGCGATATTCATGAAAACATCCATGTCCCTGTCCATAGTGACCGATTGATAGCCGAACGCCGCGATGGCTTCCTCCGCCGCCTTCGCCAATGCCTTCCGCACGCTCTCATTCTCCTCCACATAAAGATCCGTCGCTTTCGGCAGGGCATATATGATCCTTAAGATATACACCTGTTCTGTCTCCTCGATCATCGCGGCGACCCGGTATTCCCCGCAGCACCTTTTGATGCTTTCGATCACCACCTGTATCATGTAATGCATCTCGTTCATCTTCTGCGGCAGCACCGGCGCCTCAGATTTTTTCTTCATCTGAAAGCTCCTGTCATTTGCAGGCTCATGGTATGCCTCATGCAGCTCCTTTGCCGCCTGCTCATACTCGCCCTCCGAATCGATCATCGTCTTCATGTAAGTTTCGAGCAGCCAGTCGTACCAGTCTTTTAATTTGGTCTCCTTCTCCGGATCAAAACTGCCGGCTTCAATGTTGGTGTCTGCCATTTTCCGCAATACTGCCTGAATGCGCTCGTAGTTAAAGTATGTCACCTGCCATTCGATCTCAAGCTCCTTAATGTCCTGCTCTGTGGAAAACAGCCCCTGATAGACTGCCGCCTCTTCCTTATGGTGCTTCTTAAGCATCTCCTTATAGGCAATGCAGGCATTGATGGGAGAGAGCAGGTCATCCGCGATCCGGCAGGGCTTGATGATGACTTTAAAGGTTTTGCACTGATTCATGCACTCCACCGTTTCCGCGATCTGGTTGGCATCTGCCATTGCTACCAGAACCGTCTCCGGTGAGATGATCTTGATCACGGAAAACAGCTCCGCCCCTGTCATCACGTTTAACTCCAAAGAACTGATGAAAACATCCGCCTTACGCTTTTCTACGATCTCGATCCCCTGTTCCGGGATCTGGGTAAGCTCATATGAAAAATTCTTTTCCACGGTATCTAAGATGGTGCGGATGCGCTCGGCATTTATTTCGTCCGGCTCTACGATCACAACAAAATACATTTTTTCTTCCATGCTTTTTTCCATGCTTTTTCCCAACCTTTCCTCTCCTGACTGTAACGCTCTTTTATCATCATATCAAAATCTTGCCCGTACCACAATCTTTTTCTATCGTAGTA
>CAZAMD010000070.1:0-4354 GCA_964486485.1 uncultured Roseburia sp.
TAAACTTTCAACCCGACCACTTATATACCACATATCGGTCAGTGGTAAACTTTCTTTGTATCTACATACTAGCAAGCGCAAAGAGGAAAGTCAATAGGATCATCTACCATCATATAAAGAAACCAATGCTCACTGGCATTCCAGCCTATGCTATTTCCAGATAAAATTTTCTCTCTGCCGCTTCAGCTTATCATCCCCCCTGCCATTCCGGAAGCCCCGCACAGGATCGCCGTCGTAATGACCTTTACCATCTCCATCTCCAATCCGCCTTTGACCAGCATGGATACCACAAGCAAAATGAGAAAATAAAGAACGCCAGCCGCCAATCCCCACAAAAATTTCTGCTCTTTCATCATCTTTCCCATGACAAAGCCTCCGATCACGCCGGAAATCACATAAATGACAACAATCCCGATCTTGACCGCCTCTTCGCTCAGATCCATTTGAAACAGCAGCAATGCTAACAATAAGAGCAGCAGCCCGCTTACGATGAACATGACAAATACCGCCGCAAAAATCGCCGCGGCCGGGCTTCCTTTCGCATCCCTGGCTTTCATTTTATTCTGCAGATTCATTTTCCCTCCATGCCGCACTGTTATGATATCTGTGAAACTATATGCAAAAACAGCGGAGATTATGCTTTCTTTCACACAATCCCCGCCGCCTCTCCCGAGAATGGCAGAACCCTCTCTGTGCTTTGTGCCTATGCCACATATTGGTACATAAAGATAAAATGGCAAAAACTGCCTGCCATCACAAACAGATGGAAGATCTCATGAGAACCGAAGGCTGCATGCTTCGCATTAAATAACGGAAGCTTCAGCGCATAGATCACGCCGCCCGCCGTATAGAGCACGCCGCCTAACAGCAGCCAGTAAAAAGCCGGCCTGCAAAGCTCCTCAAAGAGCCTGCCGAAGACGAAGATGCACGCCCACCCCAGCGCGATATAAATCACGGAGGATAGCCACTTGGGGCAATTGACCCACACTGCGTTAAAAATCATGCCTGCCACGGCAAGCGCCCAGACCGCCGCAAGAAGCGTGTTCCCGCTCGTCCCCCCTAGCACAATGACGCATACCGGTGTGTAAGAACCGGCAATCAGCAGGAAAATCATCATGTGGTCTATTTTGCGGAACACGTTTAATACCTTTTCTTTTGCAATCAGCGAATGATACAGGGTGCTTGCCCCATACAGCAGCACCATGCTGCAGGCAAAGACCGCCATTGCCGCCACGGTCTTAGCGCTCCCCTCGGATGCCGCTTTCCATAACAGGGGCATGGCAGCCAATGCCGCCAGTATCATTGCGATAAAGTGCGTGATAGCGCTCCCCGGTTCACGAATCGTCCTATGCATATCAGTCCCTCCCTTAATAAATAGTTACAAAATCTATTTTACATGGTTTTTAAAACTACTTATTGCTTTTATTGATACTAGCACTTATTTTATGCAATGTCAACCGATATGATCAAAAATAAAGCAGAAACAAATCAGAAAGAAAAAATAAAGAAAGAATAAAGAAAGAATAAAGAGAAAATAAAGAGAAAATGCCGGACCGCGGTCGCCAGGCATTTCTCCTGGCGACCGCGGTCCGGCAGAGCTTAAGGACGGTATCTGATCTTATAACTCACAATTATTGACGGTGCGCGGAAACGGAATGACGTCGCGGATATTGGACATGCCTGTCAGGTACATCACGCAGCGTTCAAATCCAAGGCCGAATCCCGCGTGCCTCGCGGAACCGTATTTGCGGAGATCCAGATAAAACGCGTAGTCCTCCTCCCTTAATCCCATTTCCCGGATCCTGCTTAACAGCTTTTCATAGTCGTCTTCTCTCTGGCTGCCCCCGATGATCTCTCCGATCCCGGGCACTAAACAGTCCACGGCGGCGACGGTCCTGCCATCCTCGTTCCTCTTCATATAAAACGCCTTGATGTCCTTCGGGTAATCCGTCACGAACACGGGGCGCTTGTACACTTCTTCCGTCAGATAGCGCTCATGCTCCGTCTGCAGATCAGCGCCCCAGACAGCTTTGTACTCAAACTTATCGTTGTGTTTCTGCAGGATTTCGATTGCCTCTGTATAGGTCACACGGGCAAAATCAGAACTTACTACGTTGTTTAAGCGATCCAGTAAGCCCTTGTCAATGAAATGATTGAAAAATGCCATTTCTTCCGGCGCCTGTTCCAGGACATAGCGTATGATGTATTTGAGCATGCTCTCCGCCAGCATCATGTCGTCCTCTAAATCCGCAAAGGCAATCTCCGGCTCGATCATCCAAAACTCCGCCGCATGTCTGGTGGTATTGGAATTTTCCGCGCGGAACGTAGGGCCGAAGGTGTAAATATTTTTAAACGCCATCGCATACGTCTCGCCGTTTAACTGGCCGCTCACCGTCAGATTGGCGGGCTTATTGAAAAAATCTTTGGAAAAGTCGATCGTCCCGTCTGCTTTTTTCGGAATCCGGTTTAAATCCATGGTCGTAACCTGGAACATTTCCCCCGCGCCCTCGCAGTCGCTTCCGGTGATGATCGGCGTATGCACATAGACAAAATCCCTTTCCTGGAAAAATTTATGGATGGCATATGCCACCAGGGAGCGCACGCGGAATACCGCCTCAAAGGTGTTCGTTCTCGGTCTTAAATGGGATATCGTCCTTAAATACTCAAAGCTGTGCTTTTTCTTTTGGAGCGGGTAGTCCGGCGTAGAGGTCCCCTCCACCTGGATCTCCTCCGCCTGGATCTCAAAGGGCTGCTTCGTTCCCGGCGTCGCCACCATTTTTCCGGTCACCAGGATTGCCGCGCCCACGTTCAGCTTCTCTATCTCAGAGAAATTGCCCAGAACATTGGAATACACCACCTGCACCGGTTCAAAAAAAGTGCCGTCATTTACTACGATAAAGCCGAAATTCTTGGAACTGCGGATGCTCCTCACCCAGCCTCCGACAGTGACCGTCCGGTCCATATGCTCCTCCCGGCTGCGGAATAAATCCCTGATGTTTATCATGTCCATAGCTGCTTGTTCCTCCTGATATATTCTTTCTTTTTCTATGCTTCTTCCGTTTCCTGCTGCAAAGCCTCCGTATCTTCTGCGGCGCTTTCCGCCTCTCCTTCCGCCGGTTCCCCCGCGCCGCCCGTTTCAACGACTTTGATGGAATCCTTGATCTTCTCCAGAGCCAGGTTGCCCGTATAGATCTTCCTCAGATAGGCTTCCCCGTAGGCGGCATCCTCATAACCATAGCTTTTATACAGCGCTTCTTCCGATTCGTATCCGTTGCTGCTGACCAGGTTCTGGATGTATTCGCTGTATCCCTCTTCATCCAATGCGATCTTCTCTTTCTCTGCAATGGCTTCCATGATAAGCTCCAGAGAAATATTTTCCTCCATGGCGGTTTTCCACTCTTTCCTGGCTTCCTCTAAGGTTTTCCCGTAATTCGCGCTCAGATAGTCTTCCAGCTGGGAGGCATCCCCGGATAAGTTATCCTGCACGAATCTGGTCTGGTGATCATTGAGCCGCGCCGACAGGTAATCCTCCGGTATGTCCACGGTACAGTTTTCCAGCAGATAATTCTGAATGGCAGTATAGATGTCCGATAATCTGTTGTTTTCCGCTGAAAGCTCCAGATAAGAGCGCAGCTGCTCATACAGGGAATCTAACGACTCCACATCATACTGCTCTTTCACAAAGGCGTCGTCAACCTCGTCTTCCGTAATCTCCTTTTGAATCGAATTGACCGTAAAGGTAAATACTACCTCTTTTCCCGCCAGCTCCTCGGAACCGTAATCCTCCGGGAAAGTCACGTCGCAATCGATCACATCGCCTACCGAAGCGCCTTTTAAGCCATCCGTAAAGCCGTCGATATATCCGGTCGCGCCGCCGGCCGCGGAATTGTTATCCACGTCAATATTCTGGTTTTCAGCCGTCCCTCCGTCAAACGCTACCCCGTCCAGCTTTCCGACATAGTCCACGTTGACGATGTCTCCCGCCCCGACGGTGGTCTTTGTCTCATCCTTCACATAATAAGGCCCATAATAAGAAAACATCTGGGAAAAGTATTCTTTTACCTCCTCATCGTCCACAGTATAATCTCCGTCAATGGAAACCTCCATGCCGTCATAGTCGCAGAGAGTCACATAATCCGATGCTTTCAGGTCAAATGCCGGGCTCTCATATTCTGCCGCCTGAGCGCCCTCTGAGGCCTCCGTGCCCTGCGCCTGATCGTCCGCCCCGCCGTTTCCGCATCCAGTGACAGCAACCGCCATCACCGCGCCAACTAAAAATGCTGCTGCTTTCTTTTTCATTTTAATCCTCTTTCCATTTCCAAATCTGAATGCTAACTTTATTAACATACCACAA
>CAZAMD010000071.1:0-3344 GCA_964486485.1 uncultured Roseburia sp.
TCAATATTTGCTTATCAATATTTGCTTATCAATATTTGCTTTTACGCACTCTGTAATTCCTATAAGCATGAGAAGATGGAGGGTTGTTTATGAACAAGAAAGATCTGCTCGAATTAAAACGGCGTTTCAAAAAAGAGTCCTGCACTTTTACCAGGCTCTGCGGCTGTTATGTGGATGCCGGGCACAGCAAAGTCACCACGTTCGGCGGCACATTCCTCAATTTAGAAGATGAGGAATTTTTCAAATACTTAGAGATTGCCAGAAAGGTGATGTCCGGCGCCATCGGGAACAATATTTTAGAATTGGAATTTCCCATAAGCGAGGAAGCGCCGGGCGGCAGGCAGCAATTTTTGATGGGTCTGCGGGAGAGCGCTCTCAAAAACGACGAACTGATGGAGGCATTTTACGATCTGGTGATCCAAAGCTATGATTATGCCGGGAATTACCTGATTTTAGTGTTCCACGACGCCTACGACGTCATGACAAAAACCTCCGACCACCGCAAGCTGGATGAATCGGAGGAGGTGTATGAGTATCTGCTCTGCGCCATCTGCCCGGTGGCGCTGTCGAAACCGGGGCTGGGCTACCGGGAGGAGGAAAACCGCATCGCCCCGAGGATCCGGGACTGGGTGGTAGGAGCTCCCGATACCGGCTTTCTCTTCCCCGCGTTTACCGACCGGAGCGCCGACATCCACTCCGTCCTGTTCTACACCAGGGACGCCAGATCGCCCCACGCGGAATTTATGGAGACAGGCTTAGGCTGTATTTCCAAATTCACCGCCACGGAGCAAAAGCTGGCTTTCCAGGGCATGGTGCAGGGTGTCATAGGGAAGGATGACGAGAAAAGCGACGCCCTTTTCTTGAATATCCAGGATCATTTAAACGATCTCATTCCTATCCCCGGAGAGGAGGCGGACGAAACCGGGCCTGTGCCTGTAACGCCCGGCGACATCTCCTCTGTGCTTGCGGAAAGCGGCGTATCTGAGGAACAGGCGGCCGTCATCGAAAGAAAATATGAGTCCGCCTTTCGCGGAGAGCTTCCCGTGGCAGAGCATTTAGTGGATCCGAAGCTATTAGAGGAGAGCGCCAAGCGAAAAGAGAAATCCGAGCTGGTGCGCCAAGTCGCCGATTTAAAGCGGCAGCTCGAGGAAACCCGCTCCCTGCCGATCGGAGCCGGAACAGGCGGAGAAGATGTGCCGGCGGCAAAAACGTATGACGTGATCCTCCGGGTAACACCGGAAAAAGCGGAACAGATCCATTCCCAGATCATCGGCGGGCAAAAGTGCCTGGTGATCCCTATGGAGGAGAATGAACACGCAGCGATCAACGGAGTCACCGCCACCGTATAAAGCGGGGGAGAGCCAGGCTTGACGGCCCGGCTCTCCCAAAATGCTACACGGTCTTTATCTTTTCTTTGATATAATCCTCCATCTCATTCCTCGGTATCCCCAAGGTCAGGGATAGTTCGCTGTAGAGTTCGTTTTCTGCGGCTCTCATATACCGCTCGTCCAGCGCAGTCACTTTTTTCCCTTGGGCGGTGCGTTCCTTCTTCCTGACATACAATGTCTTTACGATGCTGACCCACGCGCGGTAGTCGCAGGTGCGCATTACCTCTTTGTAGGTGGCTTCCCTCCGCTTTTCATCCGCCACCCAGAGCATCTCTATCTCTGAGAGCTCTGAGATCAGCTTGTCCGCTTCCTCCCTGGAAATCACTTTCCGCATGACAATCTTCTGGCTGTCTGTCGGAGCGTAAACCTTTGCGTTGGCATCTCCTAACGGCACTAAGATATAATACAGCCTTTCTTTATCGGCTCCGGAAATATCAATGTGACGGATATCTGTAATCTGACAGACGCCCTTGCTGCCATACACAACGTATTCTCCTACCTCAAACATACTTTCCTCTCCTTTCCGTTATGATCTGCCGATCGGCAAACGCCCAGACAGCAATGCCCAAACTCTCACTCTTATTTTTTATTCTAACATGATTTTCAGCAAAATGTCAGTAAATTATACCATGCCGCCCTTTTTTCGTGAAAACTGCAACAAATCTCCCCCGTTTTCTTTATGTATTTTTCCCAGTACAAAGGTACTGTTCTGGAAGATGTCAGGCAGGGGGAAGAGCAAAAAAGGAACTGCCGCATAGCGTGGCAGTTCCTCGATCGCGCAGCTCAAAGAAAGCCGTGGCGAACTCTGTGTGCAATGCCTGCTATCTCTGCACACGTCCGGAAGCATCCCCTCCAGCTAATTTCTTAACCTCGTCAACGCTTACCATGTTGAAGTCGCCCTCAATGGAGTGTTTCAGACAGCTTGCGGCCACAGCAAATTCTATGGCAGACTGCGGGTCATAGCCGTTTAAGCAGGCGTAGATCAATCCGCCGCCGAAGGAATCGCCGCCGCCCACACGGTCCACAATGTGCATTAAGTACTCTTTTGAGAAGTAGCTCTGTCCATTCTCATAAAGCATTGCCGCCCAGCGGTTGTCGTTTGCGGAGATGGAAGTCCTCAATGTGATAGCTACTTTCTTAAAGCCGAAGCGCTCTGTCAGCTTCTGGGCAACCTCTTTGTAACCCTCTTTATTCAACTCGCCGGCAGTGACCTCAGTGCCCTCCGATCTGATGCCGAATACGTCGTTTGCATCCTCCTCGTTTGAGATGCATACATCGACATACTGGCAAAGCTCGCCCATCACCTGTCCGGCTTTCTCTTTGGACCATAATTTGTTGCGGTAATTCAGGTCGCAGCTTACCGTGATGCCTTTTTCTTTCGCAGCCTTGCAGGCTTCTAAGCAGATTGCCGCTACATTGTCGCCGAGAGCCGGGGTGATCCCTGTGAAGTGGAACCAGTCAGCTCCCTCAAAAATCTTGTTCCAGTCAAAATCAGCGGTTGTCGCTGTCGCGATGGAAGAACCGGCACGGTCATAAACAACCTTCGACGGCCTCTGGCTCGCGCCTTTTTCCAGGAAATAGATCCCCACCCGGTCGCCGCCGCGGACGATGTCCGAAGTATCAACGCCATACTGCCTTAGGGCATTCACGCCAGCCTGTCCGATCTCATGCGAGGGAAGCTTTGTGACAAAACTTGCATCCATGCCGTAATTCGCCAGTGAAACAGCAACGTTTGCCTCTCCGCCGCCGTAGGTTGCGCCGTAAGAAGCGGCCTGCAAGAAACGATAGTATCCTTCCGGTGCGAGACGGAGCATGATTTCACCAAATGTAACAACTTTCTTTGCCATTCTCTAATCCTCCTAATCGTCGTTTCATAATATGAAACTTGGTTTCAAAATTCATACTCTCATTATACCACTGAAATGCAGAATGTCAAATATGTTTTTATTTCCGTGC